>JAGSPQ010000145.1 GCA_018262385.1 Myxococcaceae bacterium
GGGCTACTTGACCGGCACCAGCGACCAGGTCGCCGTGACGACCCGGCCCTGCTGCTTGACGTCGACCAGGGTGTCCTCGATCCGCCCGTCGGGCTTGATCGCCAGCTCCATCGTCATCGGCGCCGGCCACCAGTACGCCGCCGAGTAGATCGTCAACGGCTCGGTGACGTTGTTGCTGGTGCAGTTGGTGGTGCCGCTGAAGTTCCCCATCGTGTTGCCCTGCGCGTAGTAGGTGCCTTCGCCGATGGCGATCGTCCCGTCCTGCGCCGCGATCGCTCCGGAGAACGAGGTGTGCTGCTCGCAGCCGTTCGAGACCACGTCGAGCCGGGAATTCACCGTGCCGGCGGTGACCCGGTACATCCCTTCGCCGACGTCGTACTTGAAGGTGACGTTGGCGCTGGTGGTGAGGACGTCGCCCGCGTTGAGCTGGTTGACCTGGGTGGTGTTGATGATCCCCGCCATCGGGGGATGCGCGTCGACCCAGATGCTCGAGATCAGCAGCGTCTTGCGGCCCGACTTGTCCTTGGCGATTGCCTCCACTCCCACCGGGTTGCTCTGCGGCTGAGAGTTGGGGGCCGAGTAGCGCGCGGTGCCGACCCGCGACGAGGCCACCTGGCCCAGCGCCACCGTGCCGCCGGGGGTTCCGTTGACCGCCCAGTCCTCGACGGTGAAGAAGTCGGGCTCGGGCACGCAGGTGTAGACGAGCTCGGCGAGCTCATCGCTGCCGGTGCCCTTCGAGTTGCAGGTCACCACCGTCAGATCGACGGCCTTGCCGGCGCCCACCGAAGCGAACGGAGGCATCAGCTGCCAACCGCCGAGCAGCGACCAGTCGGAGAAGTGGGTCGTCTCGACGGTCACGGTCTTCGCCGTCTCGTCGCGGACCACGCTCTTGATCGTGTTCCAGCGGCCTTCCTTGTCCTGGTAGGCGATCTTCAGCGCCAGCGCCTCGCTGCCCGCGAGGTCGGTGCCGCTGTAGCGGAAGGTCAGCTTCACCGGCGCGGTGAAGGTCTGCCCTTCCGGCCCGATCCGGTACGCGAGGCCCTTTCCTCCCGGGGTTCCATTGCTGATCGGCTGAATGGTGATCTTCTGCGCCGTCGCCAGCGCGCCCGCCGGCACGTCGATGGTGAGCCGTTGGTCAGCGCTCACCAGCGTTCCTCCCGTCACCGGAATCAGCTTCTCGTCCGCCGGGCCCACTGCCTTTCCGGGCGCGGTGACCGCGATCTTCGCCACTTCCAGCGGCGGCGGCGGTGGGGCCTTCTCGCCACACCCTGCTGCAAAAGCGAGCACCGCGGCGCAGCAAAGACTCGAGTGTCTGGTGTTCATCGGCGATCTCCCCGCAAGGCGACGGCAAACCTCGGCGCACCTTACTCTGGGCTTCGACCGGTGCACGAAGTTGACCAACCGCAATCGGGCCCCGCCTTACGCCGCCGATGGAATTTTGCGGCCCGATGCGTCACCTTCGCGCGCCCCCGTGCGACTGCTCTACGTGCTGCTCAGCTATCTGGTCTTCGCGATCGCGCTTCCGGTGCTCTGTCTGCATCGAAAGACGCGCGACGGGCTGCGCCAGCGCCTGGGGTTCTACCGGGAAGGCGATCTCCCCTCGGGGGGCGCGCCGCGAATCTGGCTGCACGGCGCGAGCGCGGGAGATCTGCTCGCGCTCTCTCCGATGATCGACCGGCTTCGGGCGAGGTTTCCCGGCGCCCGGGTCATCCTCTCGACCATCACCAACACCGGCTACCTGATGGCGAAGGAACGGCTGGCCGGGAAGATCGACGCGGTCATCTTTGCCCCCTGGGATCTCTGGGGCGCCACCCGCCGCGCGATTCGCGCCGTGAAGCCCTCGCTGCTGGTGCTCGAATACACCGAGATCTGGCCCAACCTGATCCGCGCGGCCCACCGAAGCGGCGCCCGGCTCGCGCTCACCAACGGGCGCTTCTCCCCCGCTGCGATGGGCCGGTACAAGCTGCTGTTCACGCTGATCGGCAACCCGCTGGCCGACATCGATCTGTTCCTGATGCGCGAGCAGGACGAGGCCGAGCGCGTCCTCGCCCTCGGCGCCCCCCGCGAGCGGGTGTTCGTCACCGGCAACACCAAGTTCGACGCGCTGGTGCCGCCGGAGGGAGCCGCCGAAGACGCCGACCTGCGCGCCGCCTTCAACATGCCGGCGGCCGCGCGGGTCTGGATCGCGGGGAGCACCCACGAAGGCGAGGAAGAGCTGCTGCTGCAGGTCTACCAGCGCCTGCTCCACGACTTCGCCGACCTGCGGCTGGTGATTGCCCCCCGGTACATCGATCGCGCCGAGCGGATCGTCTCGCTGATCCACGCGGCGGGCCTCAGCGCCGGGCTGCGCTCGAGCCGCAACCCTTCCGCGGCCCAGGTGGTGGTGCTCGACAGCATCGGCGAGCTGGCGCGGGCCTACCGGCTGGCGACCTTCGTCTTCGTCGGCGGCTCCTTCACCACCCGCGGCGGGCAGAACATCCTCGAGCCCGCCGCCCAGGGCCGCCCGGTGCTCTTCGGCCCGCACATGGAGAACTTCCGCGACAGCGTGCAGGTGCTCGTCGGCCGGGGAGGAATCCAGGTCAACGATCCGGATCACCTCCACCGGGTGGTCACCGAGCTGCTGTCGCAACCCGAAGAGCTGCGATTGTTGGGTGAGCTCGCGCTCGCCACCGTCGGCCAGGTGTCCGGCGCCAGCGAGCGCAACGTCGATTGTCTGGTCGGGCTGTTGAAACCCGCGTAGGACTGCGCGCCGTGCGAATCCTCCACACCCTCTCCAGCCCCGCCTGGAGCGGCCCCGCGGAAGGGGTTGCCCTGCTCGCCGCCGCGCAGCGCAGCCTGGGGCACGAGGTGAAGGTTGCCATCGATCGCAAGCGCACCCGGGTCACCAGCGAAGAGGCCTCGCTGCCGTACTTCGAGACGCTGGGGCTGCTCGACGAGCGGGACCTCGAGCTGTCGGTGAAGAGCTCGCCGACCCAGGTGTGGCACGACGTGCGGACGCTCAGGCACTTCGAGGTCGATGTCATTCACTGCCACTTCACCCATGATCACACCGTCGCCTTCTTCGGCCGGCCCGCGATGGCGAAGGTGGTGCGCTCGATCCACGCGCCCCGCTCGATTCGCTGGAGCACCCCGAGCGCCCACGGTTGGACGGTGCCGACCGAGGCGCTCGCCCAGCAGCTGGCGCCCCGCCAGTGCCTGGTGATGCCCGCGCTGGTGGCCGAGGAGTTCAAGCCTCACCCCGATCGCGCGGCGCTGCGCAGAGAGCTCGGCGTCGACGGCGCGCCGCTGATCGGCATGGTCTCCACCTTCCAGCCTTCGCGCCGCCACGACGTCGGCATCGAGGCCTTCGCGCGCCTCCACCGCCAGCGGCCCGAGGCGCGGCTGGTGTTGATCGGCGATGGCCGCCTCGCCCCGGTGCTCAGAGTGGGGGTGATCTCGCGGGGCATCACCGACGCGGTCACGTTTCCCGGCTACCAGCAGGGGCCCGACTTCGTCCGCTGGCTCCAGGCCTTCGACGAAGTCTGGGTCCTCGGGCTGGGCAACGACTACTCCGGCCGGGCCGCGGCGCAGGCACGCGCATGCGGCGTGCGGATCCTCGCGGTGGACGAAGGCGCGCTGCCCAGGCTGGCCGACGAAGTGGTGGCCCCCGAGGCGCAGGCGATCGTCAACGCCTCGCTCAATGGCGCGCGCCGCGACCTCCCGCTGCTCACCGCCACCCAGACCGCGGCCTCGGTGATCGGCCTCTACGACCGGGTCCGCGCGGGTTGACGGCCGATGCGTTCCTGGCTCGAACGCCTCTGGTACCCCCAAGCGGATCGCGCGCTGAGCCACGCCCTGGCGACCCCCGGCCTGGCGATCGCCTCCGCGCTCTTCGCCGGTGCCGCCGCCGCCCACCGCCTGCTTTCGCCGGGGCCGCAGACGATCGAGGGCGCGCGGGTGGTCTCGATTGGCAACCTGAACGTCGGCGGGGCCGGGAAGACCCCGGTGGTGATCTTCCTCGCCCAGCTGGCGCAGCAGCACGGCAAGCGGGTCGCGGTGCTGTCGCGGGGGCACGGGCGGGCCTCGACCCGGCCGCTCGCCTTCGACGCCACCGCGCTCCCCGCCGAGCCGGAGTGCGGAGACGAGCCGCGGCTGATCGCGGCCCGCTGCCCCGGAGTGCGGGTCTTCGTCGGGGCCGATCGGCTCGCGTCCGCCCGGGCCGCCCGCGCCGAAGGCTGTGACTGGCTGCTGCTCGACGATGGCTTTCAGCACCGGCGCCTGGCGCGCGACGTCGACCTGGTGGTGGTCGACGACGAGGTGCTCTTCGGCACCGGCCACCGGCTCCCCTGGGGCCCGCTGCGCGAGAGTCCGGCCGCCCTGTCCCGCGCCTCGCTGGTGTGGCGCCGGGCGGCCGCCGATGGATCGCCCCGGTCGCCGCTGCACCCCCACGAGCTGCGCGCCGCCCACCGGGTGCGCGCGCCCCAGAGCCTTCAAGGCCAGCGCGTGCTGGTCCTCACCGGGATCGCCCGCCCTTCCTCGGTGGTGCAGAGCGCCGAGCTGCTGGGGGCCCGGGTGGTCGCCACCCGCTTCTTCTCCGATCATCACCGCTTCACCGCCGCGCAGCTGGCCGAGGTCGAGGCCGCCGCCCGCGCCCACCAGGCCATCGTGGTCACCACCGAGAAGGACGCCCAGCGGCTGCCGGCGGGCTTCGCGCTTGCGCTGGTGGTCGAGATCGAGCTGCTCGAGGGGCAGCCGGGGTTGCTGGCCGCGCTCGGGCTTGAGGGTCGGCGCAGTGCGTGACACAAGCCGCAGGGTGTCGCGCGGGCTGATCCAGCGGGTGAACGCGTTCTCGAAGGTGAGAGTGCTGGTGGTGGGCGATCTGGTCGCCGACCACTACGTCTACGGCCAGACCGAGCGGGTCAGCCGCGAGGCCCCGGTGCTGATCGTCCGCCACGAGCGGGAAGAGGTGAAGCTCGGGGGCGCCGCCAACGCCGCCGCCAACGCCAGGAGCCTGGGCGCCCAGGTCACCGCGCTGGGCGTGCTGGGCAGAGATTCGATGGGGCAGCGGCTGGGGACCCTGTTCCGCTCGCTCGGCATCACCCTCGCCGCCACCACCGACGCCCAGCTGCCGACCGAGACCAAGACCCGCGTCCTTGCAGGCGGGCTGAGCACCACCCGCCAGCAGATGCTGCGCATCGATCGCGGCTCGCAGGGGCTGCTGCCGCCCCGCATCCGGCTCAAGCTCGCCACCCGGCTGCGCGCCGCGCTCGCCCGGTGCGACGTGGCGGTGATCTCCGACTACGGCGCCGGGGTGATCGGCGACGAGACCCGCGCGGTGCTGCGCGAGTTTGCCCAGCAGGGCGGGCGGGTGTGCGCCGATTCGCGGTACGGCCTGGCGGCGCTGCAGGGGATGAGCGTCTGCAAGCCGAACGAGCCCGAGCTCGCCGCCTTCACCGGGCTGCCGACCGGCACCGACGCGCAGCTGACCTCCGCCGCGCGCGCCGCGCTCAGCCGGCTCGACTGCCAGACCCTGCTCGTCACCCGCGGCCGGCGCGGGATGGCGGTGTTCGAGCGCGCCGGGGCCCCCACCTTCCTCCCCGTGCACGGCCGGGCCGAGGCGGTCGACGTCACCGGGGCAGGGGACACGGTGATCGCCTCCTTTGCCCTCGCCCTCGGAGCCGGCGCCACTGCCGCCGACGCCGCCCGCCTGGCGAACATCGCCGGCAGCCTCGTCGTCCAGAAGCCCGGCACCGCCACCGTCACCCGGGAGGAGCTGCTCGGGGAGCTGAAGTGAGCAAGCACCGCACGCTCGAGGCCCTCGCCGCGGAGCTTTCGACCCTGCGCGCCGGCGGGCGGAAGATCGCGCTGGCCAACGGGGTGTTCGACCTGCTCCACGTCGGCCACCTGCGCTACCTCGAGGGGGCCCGCGCGCTCGCCGACCTGCTGGTGGTGGCGGTGAACTCCGACGCCAGCACCCGCGCCTACAAGGGGCCCGGCCGCCCGCTGGTGCCCGCCGAGGAACGCGCCGAGCTGCTCGCCGGCCTGGCCTGCACCGACTTCGTGGTGATCTTCGACGCGCCGGACGTGCGCGGCGTGATCCGCGCGCTCAAACCAGACATTCACGTCAAGGGCACCGACTACACCCCCGAGTCCATCCCCGAGCGGGACGAGGTGCTCGCCTACGGGGGGCGGGTCGCGGTGGCCGGGGATCCGAAGAATCACAGCACAACCGCCGCGCTCGCACTGCTGCGGAAGGGCTGATCAGCCAATCGCAGCCACCACCCGCTCGACCATCTGGTCGGTCGAGCCGGCGGCGTCGGTCAGATCAATCATTCGATGGGGAGGGTAGGGGTGCCCCCACCGCTCGACCGCCATGTGCAGGAACAGCGCGACGGTCGGCACCTGCATCGCCACCGACAGGTGCATCGGCCCGGTGTTGTTGCAGATGGTGAGGCCGGCCTGCCGCATCAGCGCCGCCAGCTGATCGAGGTCGGTCGGCGGGGCCAGCACCGCCCCCGGCACGCCCGCCACCACCGCGCTGGCCAGCGGCTCTTCGCCGGGGCCCCAGGTCACCACCGGCGTCCGGCCCCTGGCCAGCAGCGCCCGGCAGACCCCGACGAAGACCTCGCGGGGCACCCGCCGGTAGTCGAGCCTCCCGCCGGGGTTGACCACCGCGTGAGGCGCGCCGCGCAGCGGCTCGAGCCAGGCCTGGTCGCCCTTCGGCTGGCGGAACCTCAGCGCCCGCGGCTCGCCGGTCACCCCCAGCGGGGACAGCAGGTGCAGCCGCTGCAGCAGCTCGCTCTGGGTGTCGCCCCGGGCGGGAACCGGCAGATCCATCAGCGCGCGGCCCGGGCCGACCGCGGGGCCGATCACCGCTCCTGCGCCGGCGATCAGCCGCGAGATCAGCAGCGCCGTCACCGAGGGCTCCGACCAGTTGCCGCAGTCGATCACCGCATCGAAGCGCTCCGCCCGCAGCCGCCGCACCCCGGGTGACAGCCGCCCCAACCACTTCAGCCGCCCGTCGTAGCCCCACAGCCTCGCGATCCCGGGCACCCCCTCCAGCACCCGGGTGACCTTCGGGTGGGTCACCACGTGCACTTCCCGCCCCGCCAGGGCCTCGATCAGCGGGGTGGTCAGCAGCGCCTCGCCGACCCGGTTGTCGAGCCGCACCACCAGCACCCGCCGGGCGGTCTTCAGCCGCTCCAGCGCCCGCGCGCGGCGGCCCGGCCGCCACAGCAGCAGCGCCATCGCCCACGCCAGCAGCAGCTTCAGGGCCCGCTCGAGCGGCTTCATCCGATCACTTCGGCAGCCCGGCCGACCCGCAAAGTGCTTCCGCTGGGCTCATGGGGCGGTGATCGCACCGTCTGCCCCGCCCTGACAAGCGCCCAGCCAGTTCCCGATTGACCGTCGAGGCAAAAGCCAGCACCGTCGGCCGATGATCCGCAGCATGACTGGCTTTGGCCTGGGCCGAAGCGCGATTGGCACCGAGGAGCTGACCGTCGAGCTCCGCTCGGTGAACCACAAGTTCTGCGAGGTGAAGGTCCGGCTTCCCCGCGAGCTCTCCGTTCTCGAGGGCTCGGTCGCCAAGTCGATCAAGGACAAGCTG
>JAGSPQ010000922.1 GCA_018262385.1 Myxococcaceae bacterium
TCGATCGGCCCGCCCTTCACCAGCGGGTCGCCGATCAGGTAGTTGCCGTTCGCCGCGCGCCCGAGCACCACCACGAAGTGCCCGCTGGGGTCCTTGCTGTTGAGGTAGTTGCCGGCGGCCTTCTGGTCCTTGCCCCACGCGTTCCAGGTGCTGCTGCTGCCGATGATCACCGGGTTGCCGCGCGCGATCGCCGCGTCGAGCTCGGTCAGGTTGTTCTTCAGACCGGTGACCTCTGCCCCGGCCGCCACCAACCCGTAGCCGACGGTGCCCTTCACCGCCGGCAGCAGCCCCAGGCCCAGCGACTTGGTGCTGTCGTAGCCGAGGATCTGATCTCGCATGTGGTCGATCGCCAGGTGCGCGTCCGCCGCGGCCGGGCGCGCCATCAAGCCCAGCGCCGAGAGCGCCATCACCGCGCTGGTCGGGCCGCAGTCGGAGTACCCATAGGGCACGTCGCTGCCGGCCGGCGGGTCGTTGTAGAGCGTCGGGCCCCACTGGGTGAGGAACGAGGCCTGCGCCTCCTCGAGGCTCTGCGCGGTGCCCAGCTTGCGCGGGGGCACCAGCTCCTGCAGCCCGGCCGGGGTCTGCACCTGGGCGTGCAGCACGTGGTCCGGGCTCACCCACACCCGGCCGTGGTCGAAGTCCTGCCGGAGCGAGCCGTCGGCCGCGGTGTACGGCGCGCCGGTGGGCAGCCCGAGCTGCGCGCGGTGGCTCAGCGCCAGGCCGGCCGCGAAGCCGGCGGGGCGGGCGCGCGGGTTGCCGAGCGCGGTGAGGGTGGCCGCGTCGACCACCCCGGTCGAGGGCAGCCCGTTGTCCGACTGGAAGGTCCGCAGCCCGGCCGCGGTGATCGGCCCGAAGTTCGTGCCGTAGCCGGTCTGGGTCGTCATCGACGCCGGGGCGTAGCCGCCGCTGATCAGCGCGTCCTGCAGCGCCTTGATCCCCGGCCGGTCGCCCACGGCGTTGGCGCCCTGGCTCAGCCCGAAGGTGGAGGCGAAGGGGCTGGCGGGATCGAAGCCGAGCGAGGTGTTGGTGGTCCGGGCCAGCGCCACCACCGTCGCGCGGTCCACCACCCCGGTCTGGGTCAGCTGCTGGGCTTTCTGGAAGGCCTTCAGCGCCGTCTCCGTCAGCGGACCGAACGAGGTGCCGTAGCCGGTGTTGCCCTTGATGTCGGCCAGGTAGCCCTGCGCCATCAGCGTGTCCTGCAGTTGCTTGATCTGCGCGGCGCCGGTCGACCCGCGCTTGAGGCCCAGCAGGTCCAGCGGCGAGCCAGCCACCGGCACGGTCGGCGCCGGCGGAGTCACGGGAACCGGAGTGACCGGCGTCGGGTTGGGCGTCACCGGCGGCAGCGGCTGCGTCGAGAACTGATCCGTCCCCAGCGGCAGCCCGTGGACCAGCTTCCACGGATCCTCCCAGCGGTTCTGGTAGCAGGCGCTCTCGCTGATCCCGAGGCTGCTGAACGACTTCCCTCCGTTGAACACCTGGTTGATCACGTCCTGCAGGGTCTTGTACTTGCGCTGGTCGACCGGCTTGCCCTGGTCGGCCTTGAGCAGCGCGTAGAGCGCGGGGTTCTGCACCGGCAGATCGGCGCGGAAGCCGCTGGGGATGGCGGTGATCGGCAGCGGCGGCTGGTTGGCGTCCTGCAGCCACACGTTGCGATCCAGGCCGTGGGTGAAGGCCGGCAGGTAGCCGTCGTGCTCGCCCGCCTTGTACTGCCAGCCGCGCACGTTGCCCTCGTCCACCGACCAGCCGCCGAAGCCCGGCAGGTTCGCCTTCATGTCCGCCAGGCCGGTCGAGAGGTCTTTGGGGTCGTAGCTCTCCGGGTAGCGGGCCTCCCACAGCGGCACCCCGAGGTCCGCGTATTTGGTGTTGAACGGATCGCTGGGCCCGTTCGCCATGTGGTCCCACATCCCCGAGCCGGAGTAGATGCCGAACTCCAGCTGGGAGGACGGGTTGGCCGTCTTCCAGTCGTTGAACGCCTTGTACGCAGTGTCGAGGATCCGCTGGTTCGCCGCCACGCCCGGGTCGGGGTTCAGCTTCGCGTCGAACTCCACGTCGAACCACCAGGTCTTCACCGGCTGGTCCTTCAGCGTGTCGAGCACCTTGAAGACCTCGTCGCGCACCTGGGCGTCGGTCTTGGGCGCGCTGCCGTTCTTCCAGTTGAAGTAGTAGTAGGTGTCGGTGCGGATGCCGTTGGCGTTGAGCAGCTGCAGCTCCTGCTTGAGCCCGGCGATCTGCGCGGCGAAGTCCGGCGCGGTGGGCTTGGGCATCCCGATCACGCCGTGCTGCATCCCCTGCTGCCGCAGCGTGTCCACCTGTTGCTGGGTGAGGCGGAACTGCGGCGGGTTGCCGACCTTGCTCAGGTAGGTGGCAGTGTCGAAGGAGTGCACCGGCTCGAGGCGGGGCGCCCCTCCGGTGCCCGCCGTCACCGCCGCGGTGGCGCTGGCCGCCGCGACCGAGGTCTCCATCGCCGACGCCATCGGACCCGCCCGGGTGGCCAGCGCCCTCGCCCGCAGGGCCCGCGCCCGGCCGCTGGAGAACTCGTCCTTCCCGCTCTTCGGGGTGGTCACGCTCTGGGTGGCCCCGGTGCTGACTTTGGCCGGCGTGGCAGGGGCCTTGTTCACCAGGGAAGCGGTACGGCGGCTGATCGGGGGACGGGGGGTCATGGAGGCTCCTCAAGAGGGTTGCTGAAGTTCGACGCTCGAGTGCAGGACGAGGCGACACGCCGCAGGTCGCATCATGTCGTAAGGCACCGAAACCACGGGACTGAGGCTTG
>JAGSPQ010000146.1 GCA_018262385.1 Myxococcaceae bacterium
GGCGATCATCGCCAACGTCTTCGACGAGGAGTACCGCGTGCTCAAGGAGCTGCTCTCGCCCCGCACCAAGACCAGGCCGATCGAGGGCCGCCGCGACGGCGACTTCGAGCTGGTGACGCTGAAGAGCGGCGCCCGCGCCGTCCGCCACCTCGGCCACGGCGAGGTGATGCATCCGGGCGTCGGACCCTGGGAAGAGGCCAACCACCTCTACGTGAAGCAGACCGGGCTGCAGGAGCTGATCTCGCTCAAGGGTGCCCGCCGCCCCGGGGAGAAGGCGCTGCGGATCCTCGACATCGGCCTGGGCGCCGCCTCGAACGCGGTCGCGGCCCTCACCTGCGCCCGCGAAGTCGGAGCCGGCCGCCGCCGCGGCGTCGAGGTCGTCAGCCTCGAGCACGATCTGGCTCCGCTCCGCCTGGCGCTCGACGATCCGGAAGGGTTCGACTTCCTCGTCCCATTCGCCGACGCGGCGCGGACGCTGATCAAGGAAGGCTTCTGGGAAGGAGAGGGCCTGCAGTGGCGCCTGCTCACCGGCGACGCGCTGCACAAGCTGGAGGAAGCGGGGAAGGACTTCGAGCTCGTCTTCCAGGATCCGTTCTCCCCCGATCAGAACCCGAGCCTGTGGACGGTGAAGTGGCTCGAGCGGGTCCGCGCCCTCGCCCACCCCGATGGGATGCAGCTGGTCACCTACAGCTCGGCCACTCCCACCCGCGTCTCCCTGCTGCTGGCGGGCTACTTCGTCGGCGCCGGCGTCTCCACCGGCCTGCGCGGAGAGACCACGATCGCCTCGACCCGGCTCGAGCTGCTGCGCCAGCCGCTGCAGCACCGCTGGCTCAAGCGGTGGGAACGCTCGAGCGCCCGCGCCCCGCACGGCGCCGAGCTGACGCCTCAGATGGAAGAGCTGATTCGAAAGCACCCTCAGTTCGTCTGAGCCGCCGGCGCCGCAAGCCGCCCGAAGACCAGCTCGTCGAGCACCCAGCAGATCGCCACCCCGACCGCGGTGCCGAGCAGATCCCAGGTCAGATCCTTCGCCGACGCGCCGCCAGGGCCGCTCGCGTCCCACAGCTCCTTCCCGATTCCGGCCAGCAGCGCCACCGACGCGCCGTAGGCGGCCCGCACTTTCGGTGAGGGCGAGAAGGTCGTCGCCGCGCCGTAGCCGGCGATCGCCAGCGCGCTGCTGAACCCGAAGTGGAGCGCCTTGTCCGACCCGAACCAGGGATCCGGATCGGCGCGGGCAGTCGTGGCGGCGAGGAGCAGCGCAATCGCCGCTCCCCGCATCGTGCGCTTCAGCTGAGCTTCCGGCGCCGCAGGCCGAGCGCGACGATCATCAGCAACGGCCACGCGGCCAGTCCCCCGAACCCGGTGCCGCAGGCGCAGCCCGGAGCCCCGGTGCCCGTTCCGCCGCCCGTGCCGTCCCCGCCGCCTGCGCCGGATCCCGCCCCGCCGGAGCCACCGGTGCCCGCCTGGCACACGTTCGAGACGCAGCTGCGGCTGCAGCAGGCCGAGGAGGTGACGCACGGATCGTTCGCCCCGATGCACGAGCTGCTGCCTCCGCCGCTGCCACCGGAGCCGCCAGTGCCGCCGGAGCCGCCGCTGCCCCCGCCACTTCCGCCGGTTCCGCCACCCGTTCCGCCCACCGGCTGGCAGACGGTGCCGACGCAGTTGCCTGAGCAGCACGACGCCGAGGTGGTGCAGTTGAAGCTGTTGACGATGCACCCGCTGCCGCCGCCCCCGCCCGTGCCGGTCTGGGGCAGCTGGCAGTACGGCAGCCCGCCCAGGTACGACCGGCACTCGAGGCCGGCCGCGCACGTCGGAGTGTTGATGTTGCACTCGGCCCGGCAGGCGCCCGCGATGCACCTCAATCCAGACTGGCAGGAACGGACCGGGTTTGCACCGCAAGCCTGATCGACCCCCACCTTCTGATCGCTGCACGCGCAGACGCCGGTGCCGTCCCCCAACTGCTGGACACAGTCCACCGTGCCGGGCTGGCCGCAGGTGGTGGTCGAGTTGACGTTGCACGGCTCGTAGCAACGGCCGTTCGAGCAGCTGAGCCCCGACGCGCAGGTGGGGGTGCTGGTCGCGCAGGCGGCGCACCGCTGGCCGGCGATGTCCGGAACGCAGACTGCCTTTCCGCTGACCGCCTGGCAGATCTCGCCCTGGTTGCAGGTCGCGTTGTTGCCCAGCGTGCACGGCTTCTTGCAGGTGGCGGGAGTGCCGACGCACAGCAGCCCGGTCTGGCAGGCGAAGAACCCCCCGCTGGGCTGCACGCCGCACACCCCGTTCACGGTCGCCACCTCGTCCGAGCAGGCGCAGACGCCGCTGGTGCCGCCCTGGTCCAGGCACGCGCCGCAGGTGCCGGGGCTCTGGGGATTGCACAGCAGGTGGCAGCGCCCGGCGAGGCACGAGGCGCCGTTGAGGCAGGGCGTGGTCGTGTTGCAGGCGGTACACAGCGCCGCGCCGGTGCTCGGGTAGCAGATCTTGTCGGTCGAGCTGGCGAGCTGGGTACAGGCGAAGCCCGACCCGCACGCGCCGTTCGGACAGTTGTTGCAGCTGTTCGTTCCGGCGCAGCAGGTGCGGCAGTACGCCTCGGCGTTGGTGCCGATGCAGATCCCACAGGGCTTGCAGAACTCCGACAGCTCGCAGTGATCGCCCGGGTTGCCGGTCGGATCGCACAGCCCGTTCAAGCAGGTGTAGCCGACCGCGCAGGTCGACTGCCCGGTGCCGGTGCACTGGTTGGTGCAGGCGGCGTTGGGAGCACACAGCCCGCCCGCGGTGGTCGAGATGCAGCTGTAGCCATTGCCGCACGCCGCCGCGCTGGTGCAGGTCGCCGAGCAGAAGAAGTGCCCGCTGCCGTCGGTGACGCACTGGCCAGTGCTGCAGTTGGCGCCGCTGCTGCAGAACTTACAGAGGTCGGCCGCGCCCAGCTGGGGAAGGCACGCCATCCCGCCGCCCTGGGCGTTCTGACAGGTGTAACCGGTGAGGCAGGTCTGGGTGGTGCAGACGGTGGTGCAGATGCCCGCGGTGGTGCCTGCCGCGCTCTTGCAGACGCGGCCAGTTGGTGTGCAGTTGGCGTTGGTCGAGCAGGGGCTGCCCTGCGAGCCGGTCGCGCCCGGGTACACCGTGCAGACGTCGGTGATGTCCGGCGCCTGGAGCGCGCGCTTGCACTGACCGTTGGCGACCGTCGGGTACATCACCGAGACCGCGCTGCTCGAGTGATCGAGCCCGAGGAAGTGGCCCGACTCGTGGAGGAGCACGCTCTCGTAGTCGAAGGCGTTGAACGCGCCGCCGCACAGGTCGGACCAGGTGACGTTGTTGTTCATCGCCAGGTCCGCTTCGTCCAGCTGCCCGGTGGCCGGGAAGTACTGGGTGAAGGTGATCCCGAGCGTGGACGCGCCCCACGCGAAGCTCGAGCCGGTGAGCCAGCCGACGCTGTTGAGGTTGTCGGTCGAGCTGATCATCGCCTGACCGCCGGGGCTGGCGAACGCCCCGGTGTAGGTGACGTCCCAGGTGGTCGCGCCGGGGCAGGTGGTGACCTTGGTCTTGCCCCAGTTGGTGAACGCCGCCTGGGTCCGGCCCACCACCGTCGAGTACGCGATGCCGCCGTTGATCGAGGTGGTCCCGGCGTTGTCGACCGAGGACGCGATTCGATAGTTGACCGGCAGGGTGAACCACTTCTTCCCGCTCGGATCGGCCGAGGCGACCGAAGAGGCCAGCAGCAGCAGCGCGAGCGCGCGGTGCAGCCTCATTTGCCACCTTCCTTCAGCGCGCCGCGCACCCGCGAGAGGAACACGTCCGGCGGTCCGAGATCCTCTTCCGGCTTCACCAGCCGCAGCGGATCCCGGTTCGGCTGCCGGTCGGCGAAGGCCAGCCCGCCGAGGTGGCGCACCGCCTTCAGCTCGCCCTTGCTCGACTGCTCGAAGTCGACTTTGCCCGCCGACAGCGCGCGCAGGATGAAGACCCCCGGCTCGTCGGGCGCCTGCTCGAGGAACAGCACCGAGTCCTGCCCGGTGACGAACCGGCCGGCGCCGGCGACATGGGTGCCGCGGTTGCCGATTTCGCCGCCCGGCTGCTTCACCAGGATCGACGCGGTCCGCGCCCCCTTCAGCACCTCGATCACCTGGACGTCGGCGTAGGTGTTGATCCGCCCCGATCTCTCCTCGAGCTGCGGCTGCACCTGGACGATCCGGCCGCGCACCACCACCGTCGAGGCACGCGCCATTTCTTCGATCGTCTCGCCGATCACCACCGTCGCGAACACCGCCGACGGAACGAGAACGAGAAGGAGAGCGATGACGATCGCCCAGCGGCTCACAAGCTTCATGGGAGAGGTGCTCCTGGTGACTTCCGGCCGAAAGTCAGAGGGAAAGAGTCTACCGGAAGTCTTATCCCCTTTCCCTTAAGCTTATAGTGGCCGCTCCATGGCCGGCCGCGTCGTGTTCTTCGTCCAGTCCCCCAGCTTCGAAGCCGCGTGGATGGCGGGATCCCTCGGGATCACCTCGGCGGCGATGGGCGACGACGTGTTCTTCGTCTTCTCGTTCGACGCGCTGCGCGCCCTGGCCCGCGATCACTTCGGCAAGCCGCTGAGCGAGCGCGAGGCGGTCGAGAGCGCCCGGGCCGATGGCCTCGGCGTCCCCACCCCCGCGCGGATGCTCTCTGAAGCGCGCGAGATGGGAGCGCGCTTCATCGCCTGCGACACCATGCTCAAGCTGTGCGGACTGTCACCCGCCGACCTGGGCAAGCGCATCGACGAAGTGATGGGGCTCGCCTCGATCTGGCGGCTCACCGACGGCGCGCGGGTGGCGACCTTCTAGAGGGTGTTGACGATCCGGAACTCGACCCTCACCGGGTCGATCGGCGTCGCCGCCTTCACCTTGTCGCACAGCGCGCCGGTGAAGCTGACCTTGCCGGCCGAATAGGTCCAGGTGTCCGGGGTTCCGCCCGGCTCGTTCTTTCCGTCGATCAGCACCGCGAGGAACTTCGGGTCGGCGGGGACCTCGTCGAGCGTGTAGTTGCAGATGCCCGCCGGGTCGATCGCCTTGCTGATCTCGGCCAGCGCCGCCGCCAGCTCGTTCGCATTCGTGGCCTGGAAGAACTTCCGGTTGCACAGCTTGGTGGCGACGTTGCAGGTGTTGCCGGTGCCGCACTCCGCGTCGGTTCCGTTGATGCACTGGCGGGCGAATCCTCCGGCCTCGGCCATCGCGTTGAGCGTGTCCGGACCATCACCCGAGGCCGTCTCGGCGCCAAACCCGATCACGATCGTCCGGATGTTCTTGCCCGTGCCGCGCAGCGCGGTGACCTGGGCCGCCGAGTTGTCCTTGTCGAGGCAGCCCTGGGTGCAATAGCTGGCCGGCATGCACGACGTCGCCGGGACGAGCGTGCAGCGGCAGTTGGTGCCCGTGCAGCTGTTGGCGTTCATGCTGTTGCAGTTGGGCAGACCGTCGGTGAGCAGCAGCACGAAGTCTTCACGCGGCAACTTCGGGTCCGGATCCAGCAGCGGCGAATACCCGCCGAGGAACTTCAGCGAGTCGCCGGTCGGCGTACCGCCCCCGACCGTCAGTGCCTGGATCTGGGTGTTGACCGCGCTCGCCGAAGCCATCAGGTCCGCGCTGAGGTCCGCCGCCTGGGCGTTCAGCTGAACCCGCACATCTGCCGCGCTGGTCGCTCCGCAGGCATCGACCGATCCGCTCGCGCCCGCGACTGCCGTCGGGAAGACCGCCATCCCCATCCAGGCGATCGTGTTGTTCGCGGTGAGGAAGGTATTCATCGCCAGCTTCAGCGCCTGGAGCCGGGTCGGGCAGCCCGCCGCGCAGGCCGGAAACCCCGACTGGTTGCACTTGGACGTGCAGGGAGCCACCGAGTCGTCGGCCGCGAAGTTCATCGAGCCCGACTTGTCGATCAGGAACATCAGGTTCGGCTTCAGCTGCCGGCCGATCACCGTCTTCGACTGGGTCGTCTGCGCGATCGCCAGCGGCTCGACCGGCTCGAAGTCGTACGTCTGACACCCGGCCGCCACCCCTGCTGCACTGCCCACCAGAAACGCCAACAGGATCTTGTTCTTCATAGAGGCCTCGCAGAGTAGCCCGTACCGCCCTTCAACGTCAGTTGATTCCCGGGTCGACAGTGACCGGGGCGGCGACCGAGGTTGTCTCCCACTTGAAGTTGTCAATCAGCACCGCCGAGTCGAGGTTGGCGTCGCCCTCGTCGAGCACCAGGAACCGCAAGGTGATCGTCTCGCCCGGCTTGACCGGCGCCTTGGTGTTGAGCCAGCCGGTCGCCCCGCCCGCCATCTTCACCTGGCCGGGGAACTGGCTGCCCGCCTGGCTGGTCCGCATCTCTTCGTAGCCGGTCTTGTTCAGCAGCGAGGTCGGCTTGGTGCAGGTGTTGGTGAACGCGCTGGTGCCGGTGCCGCCGGTGGCGCTGACGCAGACGTCGAAGAAGCCGTTGTTGATCGACACCGGCTGGTTCTTGTCGTCGAAGCTGATGTTGCAGGTCGGCACCGCCGCTCCGGTGATGCACTGGGTCGCGGGCAGCTTGGTCGGATCGAGCGCGGACGACTCGAGGATCGCGAGGAACCGATCGTTGTATTCGGTGCAGACCCACTCGGGGTACTCGGCCGAGAAGAAGCTGAAGTTGAACGAGAGGCTCTTGGCGTTCTGCGGGACCTTGAGCTTCAGCGTCAGCTCGCTCAAGTCCTTCGCATCCGGGGTGGTCGCCGGCGCCGCGCACCGCGGGGGCGAGTAGAGCGGGTGGGGGTTGCTGGTGTTGAAGGTGAACCCGTCCTGCGGGTGGTAGGTGGGCGCGTCGTAGAGGTCCTTCGCCTCACCGGTCGAGAGCATGATCATCTTCGAGCCCGCGCGGGGCAGGAAGCCGTCGCCGAACTTGGTCCGCACCCCGCGCGAGGACGGCTGGCCGACCGGGAAGGTGGCCGAGGTGACCATCGGGAACTTCGCCGTCGAGCACAGCCCGATCGCCCTGGCGAACGAGTCGCCGGTGGCCGCGGTCGCCGCGTCGTCACACAGCAGCGTGGCCTCGTCGACCGTCCCGTCGCAGTTGTCGTCCACCTTGTTCTGCGGATCTTCGATCGCGGTCGGCCCGACCAGCACCTCGGCGTCGTTGCAGTCGCCGCCGCCGTCCGCCTGATAGGGGAACCCGTCCTTGTCGCCGTCGTTGCCGTCGACCTTGTTGTCGATCTTCCCGTCGCAGTCGTCGTCCTTCCCGTTGAGCGTCTCCTTCGCCCCCGGGAAAACCGTCGCGTCGTTGTCGTTGCACTCGTTGCAGCTGTTGAAGCTGTCCAGGTCGACGTCGACGCAGTTGCTCGCGCCGCCCCCGGTGCCGCCACCGCTCCCGTTGCCGCTTCCCCCGCCGCCGTCCGCCGAGCCGTTGCCCCCGCCCTTGCCGGCGCCCGTCCCTCCTCCCGCGCCGCCTCCAATCGTCGTCACTCCGCCACCGCAGCCGAGGGCCAGAATTGAAGTCGCCACCAGCGCCATCTGGAAGATCGCTCGAATCATTCACTCACCTTTGAGGGACGACGAAGGTGAGCATTGATCCACAAATCCCTACCTCGGAACAAGACCCGCC
>JAGSPQ010000923.1 GCA_018262385.1 Myxococcaceae bacterium
CGACATCGCGGGATGGGTGGCGGGACTGGTGTGATCGGGTAGGGTCCGCCCCGGATCCACTCCCCCGATGAACAACGAAGTGTTTCACAGCGCGCTGGATGCCTCGCCCGAGGGCGTCACCGTCCATCGGATCGTTCGCGACGAGACGGGCGCGTTCCGGGATCTGGAGGCGCTCTACCAGAACGCCTCCGCGACCCGGATGCTCGGAATCCCTGCCGAGGCCCTGATCGGAAAGCGGATCGCCGAGCTCTTTCCCTCCGAGCGGCAGATGCCGGCCTGGGAGGTCTACCGCCGGGTCGCCGACGGGGAAGCGCCGATTCGCACCGAGCTGCCCTACCGGTGGGAAGGGAACGACGGGTGGTTCGAGGTCACCGTGGTGCGGGTGTGCGACCGGTACCTGGTGCTCTTCGGGCGGGACATCAGCGAGCGCAGGCGCATCGCGGCAGAGACGAAGTTGCTGGCCGAGGTGAGCGCCGCACTGGCGACCTCGGTCGAGCTGCAGGAGACGCTCGAGACCGTCGCCCGGCTCTGCGTCCCCGAGCTCGCCGATGTCTGCGGGCTGTACGTGGGCAGCGGCAGCTCGGGCCGCGCCGCCTGGGTGCACCGGGACCCGCTGAAGGAACCGGTTACCCTGCAGCTGGCGCGCGAGCTGGCCCAAGGCCTCCCGAAGGACAGCCTGGCCGAGCGGGCCCTGCAGCAAGGCGAGACCCTCCTCTGGGACGGCGTGACGCCGCTGCTCCTGGCCGACCACCTGAAGAAGGTCTCCGGCCCTTCGTCGGCGCTCGGGTTGGGCATCTGCTCGGTGCTGTGCACTCCGCTGGTGGCCACGAGCGGGAAGGTGCTGGGGGTGCTCTGGTTGGGGTTCGCCGACTCCGGGCGGCGTCATGCCCAGGCGAACGTGGCGCTCGCTGAAGAGATCGCCCGCCGCGCGGCGATGGCGATCGACAACGCCCTGCTGCGCGAGAAGCAGGCACGCGCCGATCGCTCCAAGGACGAGTTTCTCGTCACCCTCGCCCACGAGCTGCGCAACCCGCTCGCCCCGATTCGATCCTCCGCCCAGCTGCTGCGTCTGAGCGGATCCACCGACCCTTCGATCCAGAAGGCCGGAGCGGTGATCGAGCGGCAGATCGACCACCTCGTCCACCTGATCGATGACCTGCTCGACGTGGGCCGGATCGCCAGTGGCAAGATCGAGCTTCGCCGCCGGCAGCTGGACCTCTCAGAGATCGTCAACGCGGCGGTCGAGACCAGCACGCCGCTGATCGAGGCCAGATCCCACCTGCTGCGCGTCACCCTTCCGCCCGAGCGCCTCCGGGTCGATGGCGACCTCACCCGGCTCTCGCAGGTGCTCGCCACCTTGCTCAACAACGCCGCCCGGTACACCCCGCGGGCGGGGCAGCTCTCGCTGATCGCCGCGCGCGAGGCGAACGAGGTGGTGGTGCGGGTTGGCGACAACGGGCAGGGGATCTCGAAAGAGACGCTGACAAATCTGTTCGAGACCCGGGGAAGCCACGGGATCGGGCTGAACCTCGCCCGCAGCCTGGTCGCAATGCACGGCGGCACGGTCGAGGCGCGCAGTGAAGGGCTCGAGCAGGGCAGCGAGTTCATCGTCCGGCTCCCGCTCGCCGCCTCGCCGGCAGAAGTCCCCGCCGCCCCGCCCGCCGCCGAGCTGGCCGCTGCCGAGGCGATCAGCTGGCGGATCCTGGTCGTCGACGACAACCCCGACTCGGCCGAGGCGCTCAGCTCGCTGCTGGAGTTGATGGGCAACGAGGTCCGCGCCGCCCGTGACGGCCCGAGCGCCCTGGGGATGCTGGGCGACTTCGTGCCGGACCTGGTGCTGCTCGACATCGGCATGCCGGGGATGAGCGGCTACGACGTCGCCCGGACGATTCGAAAAATGCCGCGGCACGAGAAGACGGTGCTGGTCGCCCAGACCGGGTGGGGAAAGCCGGAAGACCGCCGCCGGTCGCACGAGGCCGGCTTCGATCACCACCTGACCAAGCCGCTCGACCTGTCGGCGCTCGAACGGCTGCTGGTCGAGCTCAAGCGAGGCCGCGCCGAGGCCTGAAGTCGTCAGCTGCCCCTTGAAGAAATGTGCAGCCCAGGCAACTGCTGGGCCCTCCCTGTCGTTGAGGCAAGAGAAGATTGGAAGCTGCGCCAGACGCTGATCTCGTGGCCGCCGCGATGCGGCGCGACGAAACGGCGTGTGTCCGCCTCTTCCGCCGACATGCCCCGCAGGTGATGCGAGTGCTGCGCATCGGCTTTCATCTCAACAGCGCCGAAGCGGAGGACGTGATGCAGGAGAGCTTCATCCGGGCCTTCCGCCACCTCGACCAGCTTCGCGAGCCCGCCCGGTTCGGGCTGTGGGTGCAGGTGATCGCCCGGAGGGAGGCGCTGGCCTCGGTTCAGGGGCGCGCCCACCGCCAGCAGGTCGATCTGGCGGCCGCGGCCGAGGCGGCGAAGCTGGTCGAGCAGGCTCCGCCTGAGGATCCCGCGCTGCAGGTGGTGCGGGGGCTGTTGGCGCAGCTCGAGGACGGCCCCGAGCGGCGCATCGTCCATCGCTTCTACGTCGACGGCGACTGCACGGTGCAGCAGCTGGCCGACGAGCTGGGCCTCGCCAAGGGCACCATCACCTCGCGGCTGACCCGCTTCCGCGCGCGGATCAAGCGGCGGCTGGTGGCGCTGATGTCGGCGGCGCAGGCGGATCCGACCCGGGGTGACGCATGAACCATCTGACATCCGATTCGTGGCGAAGGCTGCGCGAA
>JAGSPQ010000924.1 GCA_018262385.1 Myxococcaceae bacterium
CGGGGAACACCGTGCCCATCGCGTCGAGGGCCTGGTCGAGACGGACCAGCGCACCGCCCGGGTTCTGGCCCAGGAAGTTCTGGCCCAGGTGGCAGGCGCGGCAGGCGAGGCCGGGCGCCATCGTCGGGCCGCCCTTCGCGTCGCCGGCGACGGGCCGCGGCTGCAGTACGCCGGTCGCGCAGGTCAGTGGCGCGGGGCCGGCATCCACCGGGCCGGCGTCGGGAGGAGCCACCCCCATCGCGCAGCTCCCCTCGATCATCCCCCCGTTCACCCACGCCTCGAACGCGGCGAGGTCGGCGCCCGAGGGCATTGCGGCCGGCTTCGGAGGCATCGGCGAGACGGCGTTCTTCAGCCGCACCACCGAGCGCTGGCCGTAGCTCTGGCTCGCGCTGACGGCGGAAGGAGCGAGCAGCTGGCTGCGATTGACGAGTGGAATCGGCGCGCCTTCGGTGGGCGTGGCGCCGTGGCACCGCAGGCAGTACCCGGCGAGGAGGTTGGCCGCCGCGCAGGGAAAGCCGGCGTCGCCCAGCGCGTTTCCCCCCGTGCCACCTCCCGACCCGCCAGCGCCACTGCCACCCGCGCCGCCGCCTCCGCCCGTTCCAACAGGCTCTCCTCCGCCGAGGATCTCGCCGGTGAAGTTGAAGTCGCAGGCGACCGGCGCCCCAGCGAGCACCACCGCGCAAAGCAGGGAGACCAGTTGCTTCATTGGGGAGCCGCCGAAGCATAGCCCGCAACGCAGCGCCTCACAGGGCCCGCGAAGGCGCCCGGAAAGAGGTACGCACCGCCTCCATGGACGTCCGCACCGCCCTCCACGAACGCCGAAGCACCCGCGACTTCAAGCCGGACCCGGTTCCAGACGAGCTGCTGGCGCGCGTGCTCGAGGACGCGCGGTGGGCTCCGAGCTGGTCCAACACCCAGCCGTACCGGATCGCGGTCGTGTCCGGCGCGCGCAAGGAGGCGCTGTCGCAGCAACTGTGCGCCCGCTTCGACACAGGTCGAGCGCTGCAGCGCGGAACCTGCAGTCGCTGATGCTCAGTGCCCATGCCCAGGGGCTGGGGACGTGCGCGCAGGGAGCGCTGGCGGTGTGGGCCGGACCGGTGCGGGCGCTGTTCGAGGTGCCCGCCGACTACCGGCTGCTGGTCGGTGTCTCGGTGGGCTTTGCGAGCGATCACCCGGTGAACGCGTACAACCCCGGGCGCGCGGCCAGCGACGAGCTGCTGCTGAGGGCGCATCGACAACCTCAGGGCCGAATGTCCTGAAGGAGCCGACTCACCGGCACGGCCCTCACCCTGGCGTGTAACGAGTAGGTGCGCTTGCCGGGGTAGATCACCTCGAGCGAGTCGAGCTTCAGATCCTCGAGCGCGCTCCGCATCGAAGCCGTGAGCGCCGGCGCGTCGGTGTACTTGATCTCGAACCCGCGGCGCTCGCCCCCACGAACGACGAGCAGATCGAGCTCCGCGCCCGCCTGGGTCGCCCAGAAGTAGCACTGCTCGGGTCGTGCCTTCAGGTGGCCAATCAGCTGCTCGATGCAGTGGCCCTCGAAGCTGGCGCCGAGCTTCGGGTGCCGCTCGAGCGCAGAGAAGGTGTCGATGTCGAGCAGGCTGTGGAGGACGCCTGAATCGGCGACCCACGCCTTGGGCGACTTGACCTGCCGCTTCGAGATGTTCTCGTGCCACGGCGGCAACACCCGCACGACAAACGCCTGCGCCAGGGTGTCGAGGTAGTGGCGAACGGTGTGGTCGGCGACGCCCATCGAGCGGCCGAGCTCTGACCAGTTCAGCGTCTGCCCGTGGACGTGAGAGAGGATCGCCCAGAAGCGGCCCAGCGTCGTCCCGGGGATGCGGACTCCCAGCTGCGGCAGGTCTCGCTCGACGAACGTCTTCACGAAGTTGCGTCGCCACTCCGCGCTCTCTGCGTCGGAGTGGGCGGTGAACGCCCGAGGGAAGCCGCCGCGCAACCAGAGCCGGCGCTGACGGTTGGCGCCGACCTCCGACAGATCGAAGGGCGGCAGGTGGTGGAAGGCAATCCGGCCGGCGAGCGTCTCCGACGTTTGCTTGAGCAGCTCAGGTGAGGCGCTGCCGAGCACCAGAAACCGGGGGCCACTGGCGCGATCGGCGAGAACGCGGAGCACCGGGAAGAGCTCGGGCCGGCGCTGCACCTCGTCGAGCACCACCAGCCCCGTCTTCGAGCCCAGGAACGACTCGGGGCTCTCGAGCGCCCGCAGGCTCGCCTGCTCCTCGAGGTCCACGTACTCGCTGGGTCCCCGGTAGCGTTTGACGACCTGCTGCGCGAGGGTGCTCTTGCCCACCTGGCGCGCGCCGAGCAGCGCGACGACGCGGTAGCGCTTCAGCAGCCGTTCGACTTCCGCGAGGTGTGATGACCGGGAGACCAGGACCACGCCTTAGAGTACCTTGTAAATTCGATCTCAGTCAGCGAATTTACAAGGCAGCCGTGAGGCGACCTGTTGGCCCAACCCAACTTCACAGCGGGGTGAGGGTCCCGCTCGCGGCGAGGCGCTCCACCAGCTCGCCCACCTCGTACGGGACCGAGTCCGGCCGCCGGGCGGTGGCCTTGAAGTCGTGCTCGAAGCCGAGCTTGTGCAGCCACTCATGCGCCAGGTGACCGGCGACCTCGGCCGGCGAGTACGACGAGAAGAAGCGCCGGTTGGTGGTCAACGTGTCGCTCGACTCGGTCGTGTAGCCGACCAGGTTGCGCTGGAACCACGAGAAGCTCTGGAGCGAGACGTTGAGGTCGACCTCTCCATCGGCTGAAGCGGTGAAGTTCTCTTTGGCAGCGCGAATCGCCGCGTACACCTCGGAAGGGTTGCGCGATTCGCTCGCGTAGCCCTGCTTCCCCCCGAAGGTGGCGCTCAACACCCCATCGCGAAATTCTCGGCTGTTGAGAACTTCGGTCAACCGCAGGGTCGCCGCGTCGAGCTTCTCGCGCTCCGCCACGGAGAAGCCCCTGACCTGGCCGAGGCTTACCTTCATCGGCGCCGCGGGCTCGAAGCTGTCGGGCGGTCGCGGTGCCGGCGCAGTGGGAGTCGTCGGGGCGGCCACGGTCGGGCGCGCGCGGTTCGGATGAAACAGTCGAGAAAGCCAGGAGCCGATGCGCATGTGGGTGTTGTCGGTCGGCCACTGGGAAAGTTGCAGGCGGCAGAAGCGGGCGAGCGCCGTCTCAGTCCGGATCGGCCGGCTCGTCGGCGAACTTCGACGGCCGCGGCTGGGGACCCGGCTTCGAGGTGGCCGTCGCCTCAGGTTTCGCGGCCGCCTGAAGCCTGGCCGGCTTTGCAGCAGGTGCGGCCCGCGGGTGGGCAGCGGGCCTGGACGCAGCGACCGTGGGCGCGGTCTTGCTGGCAGGCGCCCGGACTTCAGTCGGTGTCGGGCGGTTCGCCGCCCGCTGCTTCGCGAGGCCACGCTGGATCGCCTCGAGGCGGCTGGGCGCTGGAGCTGCCGCCGGTTCACTGCGCCACGCGACGTGAACGCCGAAGCCGATCGCGGAGAGAAGCAGCACCGCTGCGAACAACGCGGCGCCCAGCAGGCGAGCGTTCC
>JAGSPQ010000925.1 GCA_018262385.1 Myxococcaceae bacterium
CGTCGCCACCGCCCGCCAGAACCAGGCCGAGCCGTTGAAGCAGCTGTTCGCCGACGCGGGCCTCAAGTACCCCCCCGACGAGCTGTACCTGCGGGCGTTCAAGGAAGAGAAGCAGCTCGAGGTCTGGTCCGGCCCCCGCGGCAAGCCGCTGAAGCTGATCACCCAGTACCCGATCTGCGCCGCCTCGGGAGAGCTCGGCCCCAAGCGGGAAGAGGGCGATCTGCAGGTGCCCGAGGGGTTCTACGAGATCAAGAGCTTCAACCCGACGAGTAACTTCCACCTCTCGATGGAGGTCAGCTACCCCAACGCCTCCGATCGGGTGCTCGGCACCAGGGGGAAGCTCGGAGGGCTGATCTACCTCCACGGCAACTGCGCCAGCATCGGCTGCATCGCGATCACCGATCTGCCCGCCGAGCAGGTCTACTTGATGGCGACCGACGCGAAGGTCCGCCGGCTGCCGATCCACATCTTCCCGCGCCGGCTCGACGAGGCGGGGTTGAAGAGCCTGGAAGCCAGCCCCCACTTCGAGTTCTGGAAACAGCTCCAGCCCGGCTACGCGCTGTTCGAGCAGACCCGCCGGCCCCCCGTCGCGAAAGTCGACGCAAAAACGGGCGCTTACAAGGTGGTCGCGAAGTAGTCGCGGTCCCCACCCCGGGGAAGCAGATCCTTCCGGGAACCCCGCGCGTTGAGTGTTGTCACAACTGCGTAGACTTCGTTCGTGCGGGAGGAAGACGTGTCCAGCGTGCTCGAGCTACCGACCCGAGAGCTGGACCCCGTCGCTTCCGCGCCTGCGGCCGAGCTCAACGCCGAGTTCCCCGAGCGGCTGCTGCTCGCCCGGCTGCGCCGCAAAGAGCCGGCCGCGTTCGAGCTGCTGGTGAAGACCCACAAGGATCGGGTCTTCGACTTCTGCGTGAGGATGGTGGGCGATCGGGAAGAGGCGTTCGATCTGACCCAGGAGATTTTCGTCAGCGTCCACCTCCACCTCGACAAGTTCCGCCAGGACTCGAAGCTGTCGACCTGGATCTTCCGGATCAGCAAGAACCACTGCCTCAACCGGCTGAAGTACCTCAAGCGCCGCGGCCGCGGGCGCAGCGACGACTACGCCGAGGCCAACGAGCTGGCGATCAACGCCTCGGTCGGCGCGCCCACCGGCCCCGACGAGATCCTGGAAGCCAATCGCGAGCGGGAGTGGGTCCACCGCGCCATCGCCGAGCTGGACGAAGATCAGCGGATGCTGGTCGCGCTGCGCGACGTCGAAGGGCTGTCGTACGAAGAGATCGTCGAGATCACCGAGCTGCCGGAAGGCACGGTAAAGAGCCGCCTCCACCGCGCCCGCGAGAAGCTGGTCGGGATTCTGGAGCGGCTTGAGAAACAAGCCGTACATCGAGGAGAATGAACGCCGTGCGTACCCAACTTTCCAAAGCTGAGGTCGAGCGGCTCTTCCTCGCCGCCGCCGACGACGCGCTCGCTGATCGCGATGCCGTCCGCCTGCGCGCCGGGCTCGACGAGGACGCCGAGCTGAAGGGCCACTTCGACAAGTACCAGAGCGCGATCGCGCTGCTGAAGAAGGCCCCGAAGGAAAGAGCTCCTGCCTCGCTCTCGACCGTGATCATGCGGCGGGTCCGCCGGCGCCGGTTGTGGGGCCGAAACTCGCTCCACACGATGCACATGCAGTACCGGGTGCCGGTCGAGGTGATCGTCCCCATCCTGATTGGGGTGCTGGTGGCGGCGTTCCTCTTCTTCGCCGCGCCCTGATTCTTCTTGCGTGTGGGGGAGGGGCGCGGTTGAAGCGCTCCCTCCATGGCTGAAGAAGGCGTCAAAGAACTCGAGCTGTTTGAGCAGCGGCTGGCCAGTGCCCAGAAGTGGCGTGAGCTGGGCGCCAACCCGTGGGGCAATGGCTTCCGCCCCGAGCACCTGGCCGGCGAGATTCTCTTTGCCAACGCGGACCAGACGGTCGAGACCCTGGAGGCGACGCCGAAGATCTTCAGCGTCGCCGGCCGGATCGTCGCCCTCCGCCCGTTCAAGAACGCGGCGTTCATCGTCATCCAGGACCGCTCGGGCGCGATCCAGGTGCACCTGAAGCAGGACAAGCTCGGCGATCGCTACGAGCTGTTCAAGCTGTGCGACCTGGGCGACTTCGTCGGCATCGTCGGCCAGCTGTTCCGCACCCGCACCGGCGAGCTGACCCTGGCCGCCACCCGGTTCGAGCCGCTGACCAAGACGCTGCGCGCGCCCCCGGGGAAGTTCGCCAAGTCCGAGGCCGGCCAGGAGTTCGCCGAGAAGAACGCGATGGCCGACACCGAGCAGCGCTACCGCCAGCGCTACCTCGACCTGCTCGCCAACGCCGACGTGCGCGCCACCTTCGTCAAGCGCTCGAAGCTGGTGCAGTTCATCCGGCGCTTCCTCGACGCCCGCGGCTACCTCGAGGTCGAGACGCCGATGATGCACTCGCTCGTCTCGGGCGCGGCCGCGCGGCCGTTTCGCACCCACCACAACACGCTCAATCTCGACCTCTACATGCGCATCGCCCCCGAGCTTCATCTGAAGCGGCTGGTGGTGGGCGGGTTCGACCGGGTCTACGAGATCAACCGCAACTTCCGGAACGAGGGGATCAGCACCCGCCACAACCCCGAGTTCACCATGCTCGAGTTCTACGAGGCCTACGCCACGTACGAGGATCTGATCGCCCTCACCGAAGAGATGCTCGCCGAAGCGGCCCAGGCGGTCGCCGGCAGCACCACGATCAAGTACGGCGAGCACACCCTGCAGTTCGGGCGCGGCTGGAAGCGGATCCCGATGTGGGAGGCGATTCGCGAGAAGGTCCCTTCGCTGACCGACAAGGATCGCGCCGACACCGACAAGCTCCGGGCGGTCGCGCTCGAGGGCGTTCACGGGCCCGAGCGCAAAGGGCTCGAGGGGATGAACCGGGGCGAGCTGATCGGGGCGCTGTTCGAGAAGCACGTCGAGGACACGCTGATCCAGCCGACCTTCGTCACCCACTTCCCGACCGAGATCTCTCCGCTCGCCCGCCGCAACGACGACGATCCGACCGTCACCGACCGGTTCGAGCTGATCGTCGCCCAGCGCGAGATCGCCAACGCCTTCTCCGAACTCAACGATCCGATCGACCAGAAGGGGCGATTCCAGTCCCAGGTCGAGGCCAAGGGCCGCGGGCAGGAAGAGACGATGGACTTCGACGAGGACTACATCCGCGCCCTCGAGCACGGCCTTCCGCCGACCGCCGGCGAGGGGATTGGAATCGACCGCCTGGCAATGTTGTTCACGGATTCTCCGTCGATCCGCGACGTCATTCTCTTCCCGCTCCTCAAGCCCCAGGCGAAGTGACCACGTACCGTTGGCGAGCGCTGTGGGCCGGGGCGCTGCTGGCGCTGGCGGGCTTCGTCGTCCTGATCGTCGGGCTCGCCCAGGCCGGAGCGCTGGGCTTCCTCGCCGCCGACCTCGCCACCGTCGTCTTCGGCTGGGGGCCGTTCGTCGAGGGCCTG
>JAGSPQ010000147.1 GCA_018262385.1 Myxococcaceae bacterium
GTCTTGTTGATCGACAGGTTGGAGAAGCTCGCCACCCCGGCCACCGCCGCGACGGTGAGGGTGCCCGAGAGCACTCCGGTGCCGGGGTTGGTGCCGATCGCGACGGTGACGTTGGCGGTCGAGGTGGTGACCGGGTTGCCCTGCGCATCCTGCACCGCGACCTGCACCGCGGGCGCGATCGCCGCTCCCGCCACCGCGGCAGTCGGCTGGACGGAGAACACCAGCCGGGCCGCGGGGCCGACGGTGATGTCGAAGCTGGCGCTGGTCGCCCCGGTCAGCGTCCCCGAGCTGGCGGCGAGAGTGTAGCCGGTGCCGGTGCGGTTGATCGCCAGGTCGGAGAAGGTCGCCACCCCCGCCACCGCCGCGACGGTGAGGGTCCCGGCGAGCACGCCGGTGCCCGGGTTGGTGCCGATCCCGACGGTGACGTTGGCGGTCGAGCCGGTGACCAGGTTGCCCTGCGCGTCTCGCACCGCGACCTGCACCGCGGGCGCAAGCGCCCGCCGGCGCCCCGGCCGCGATGTCGAACGCGGCGCTGGTGGCGGCGGTGAGGCTGCCCGAGGTGGCGCCCAGGGTGTAGCCGAGGCCGGTCTTGTCGATCGCCAGGGTGGAGAAGCTCGCCACTCCGGCCACTGCCGCCACGGTGAGGGTGCCGGAGAGCACGCCGGTGCCCGGGTTGGTGCCGATCGCGACGGTGACGTTGGCGGTCGCGGCGGGGACGGTGTTGCCGAAGCTGTCCTGGATCGCCACCTCCACCGCCGGAGCCAGCGCGGCGCCGGCGATCGCGCTGGTCGGCTGGACGGTGAAGCCCAGCTGCGCGGCCGCGCCCGGGGTGACGGTGTACGTCTGCGCTGCGGCGCCGAACGGCGCGGTCGGGGTGAGCGCCTTGGCTCCGGCGACGGTGCCGCGGCCGAAGAAGCTGACCGTCGTCCCGACCAGGCTGACGCTGGTGGCGGAAGCGGCGCACCCGGCGGCCGCGCTGAAGGTGATCGCCGGAGTGGAGGCGAGGGTGACGGTCTGGGCCGCGCTCGGGGCGGACGGATTTCCAAACGCGTCACGCGCCTCGAGGTCGAACTGCGCGCAGGTGCCGGCCACCTGCGACTGCACCGGCGAGGTGAACGCCAGCACGCTCGGGGCCGCCGGGTTGATGGTGTGGGTCGCCATTGCCGGCGCGAGCGAGGCGGCGGTGGCGGTGATGTTCTGCGCTCCCGCGGCGGTGCCCCGGAAATAGAAGGTCGCGCTGGCGCTGCCGACCGGGATGCTGAGCGGGCCGGTCACCGCGGTCGCGCAGCCGGAGTCCGAGAAGAACGCGAACCCGGTGGCCGGGCCGCCGAGGGTCACCGGCAGCGGCGCTCCGGTGACGTTCGAGGGGTTGCTGTTTGCGTCCTGGGTCCCCACCGTCGCGGCGGCGCTGCACTGGCCGGCGGTGATCGCCTGGGCGGCGCTCAGCACCAGCTTGGCGGGCGCGCCGACGCCGATGCTCTCGAGCTGGGTCGCCTGGGTCAGGCCGGTCGCGTCGGCGCTGATCGTCACCATCCCCACCACCGTGCCGCTGAAGTGGAAGGAGACCGAAGAGCCGCCCGCTGCCAGCGCGAGCGGAGCGGTGATCGGAACGGTGCAGTTCGAATCGGAGAACAGCCCGATCGCCACTCCGGTCGCGTTCAGGGTCACCGTCGTCGCCGCGGCGACCGGCGAGAGGTTGTTCGCCGGGTCGCGGGTCTCGACCGTCACCACCGTCGAGCAGACGCCGGACCCAATCCCCTGGGCCGGGGTCGCGAACGCCAGCTGGGTCGGCGCGCCGGCGGTCACCGTCAGCGCCTGGCTCACCGGCGGAAGCGCCGCCAGGGTCGCGGTGAGGGTGGTCGGCTGGATCGAGCTGGCGCGGACGTAGAACGAGCCCCCGCTGGCCCCGGCCGCGATCGGCAGCGCGCTGTTGAGCAGCGCGGTCGCGCAGGCCGGGTCGGAGAAGAACGCCACTCCCGCCTGGTTGGAGCTCAAAGCAATCGAGGCCGCGGCGGGCACCGGGGCCGCGTTCCCGTTCCCGTCCCGGGTCTGGAGGGTCAGCTGCCCGCTGCACGCCCCGGTGGCGACCGTCAGCGGCGGGTTGGTGAACGCCACCTGGGCGACCGTCGCCTGGATCACCGTCTGGGTCTGGGTGGCGGTCGGCAGCCCGAGGACGGTGGCGGTCGCCTCGAAGCTGCCGGCGGCGGCGGCCTTGAAGTGGAACGAGGCCCGCGACTGCCCCAGCGGGACGGTGACCTGGGTCACCGCGGTGAGGCAGGCGGCATCGGAGTAGAGGAGGACCCCGCCGGCCGGGATCACCCCGAGGGCGACCCCGGTGTCGACCGCCACCAGCGCCGGGGTGTTGTTGGCGTCGCGCACCTCGATCGTCAGCGCCGGGCTGCAGGCGTTGACGCTCACCGGAGCGGCGGTGGTGACGAACGCCAGCCCCGCGGGGGGTTGGTTGCAGATCGTCGCCGTCGCGCACTCGCTGTCGGCGCAGCCGATCTTCCCGTCGCAGTCGTTGTCGAGCACCGAGCCGCAGGCGGCGGCGAGCCCGGGGTGAATGGCGTTGTCCTGGTCGTTGCAGTCGTCGCCCCCCTTGGCGAGGTCGAGGTGGCCGTCGGCATCGGCGTCGAGCGCGGGGCCGGGAGGGTGAATCTCGACGGTGAAGGTCGCCACGTCCGACTTCGGAAAGGCCGCGTCCACCGGGGCCGAGGCGCTGGTCTGGAAGCGGGGCTCGCCGCAGCCGGCGCCCGAAGTCGAGGAGTAGCTGCGGGCGACCAGCTGCAGCTCGTTGGGCAGCTGCAGCTTCTTGATCCCCACCCGGTAGGCGTTCTTGCCCGCCGGCCGCTTGAGCTCCTGCGACAGCCGCACCGTCCCGCCCGAGCTCACCTCGAGCACGACGCAGGTCGCGGGCACGGTGGGGTCGATGGTGATCAGCACCTGCAGCGCTGGCTCGGGGGGGCCGCACTGGCAAGCAGCAAGGCTGACCACTGCCACGCCGAAGAGCAGCTTCACCAGAGAGGGATTGCGCACGGACTACAAACTTACCTCGTTGGCAGCCCGGCATCCCCTGAAGAGATGGGATCAGTGACCAGATCCTCCCCCCCGAGCTCTTTGGCCACCGCCTCGACCTCGGCCGCCGGGATGCCCAGCAGCACCGCCGCCGCCGCCCGGGTGCGCGAGGTCAGCGCCGCATCCCCGGTCGCCCGGGCGACCTTGTAGAGCGAGACGTGGACCTCTTCGTCGAACGGGTTGGCCGCCAGCGCGTCGAGGAAGGCCAGCTTCGCCCGCGGCCAGTCCTTCTGGCGCAGCAGCAACCGGCCGAGGTGGACGTTGGTCTGGGCCGAGCCGGGGTGCACCCGGAGGCTTCCCTCGAGCACCGCCTGGGCCTCGGGCAATCGTTTGAGCTCCAACAATGACAGGGCGTACTTGTTGCTCAGCGCCTCGTAGCGGTCTCCGACCATCGCGTGCGCCCGGCCGTAGTGCTCGGCGGCGGCGGTCATCCGGTTGCGCTCGCGCATCAGCTCGCCCAGGTGGGCCCACTTCCGGGCGTCGGTCTCTTTGACCTCGGCGAAGTCCCCGAAGCTGATTTCCCGGCCCTTCTTCTCCTTCGCCTTCCCCGGCATCGTCTCGGCCAGCTCCTTCTTGTCCTGGCTCGAGGGGGGAATCAGGTCTTTGGGGAAGGGCTGGGACTTCAGGTGCGCCATCCACTGCTTCTCGAACACCGGCCAGGGCTGCTTGAACGCCGCTTCCATCGCCTGCTTGTCGTTCACCCCCGCCGCCATCTTCTGCAGCAGCGTCTTGAGCGAGGCCGCGCCGCCCTGGCGATGCACCAGGTCGACCGCGAAGAACACCTCGGCGAAGGCGGTCGCCGCGTCTTCCGCGGTGGGCAGCAGCGCCATCGAGGGGTGCATCTTCTCGAACGGGATCAGCTTGTTGCTGCGCACCCGCGAGCCGAGCAGGGCGAGGGTGGAGGGGGTCATCGCTCCGCCGGCCGGCCCGCGCCAGCGCGACTCGAGGTACTTCGCCAGCCCCTCGTGCATCCAGATCGGCACCGTGTTCTTGCTCGCGTTGCCGACCACGTAGTGGACGTACTCGTGGGCGAGGGTGTCGAGCCAGTCGTAGCCGCGCACCACCGCCTTGGGCGAGGTGACCATCAGCTTGTTGAACTTGCAGATCGCGATCGTGCCGGTGGTGCGAATCGACTCGAAGGTCAGCGTCGACACCTTCGCCAGCTCGCGGGCGTTGGCGACCACCTCGACCCGGACCTTCTCTCTGGGCGCCCAGCCGAGGTCCTTTTCCATCGCGGCGCGCTGGGCCTCGAGCGCCTCGAGCGCCCAGGGGACGAGGATCTCATCCTTCCCCTTCGGGTAGGCGATGATGAAGTGCTCGCTCTCGGCCCGCGCGTACTGGGCGGTGATCTGCTGGGTGTCCTTCGCCAGCGAGAGGTAGCTGCCCGGCTTCTCGCTCAGCTTCGCCGCCGCCAGATCCTTCACCGCGTCGGCGTAGCGGCCCTCTTCGAAGGCGATCCGCCCGGAGAAGTAGTGCACCGCCTCGTGGTCCTCGTTGGCGAGCTTCTTCAGCTCGGCCAGCTCGGTGCGCGCCTGGTCCAGCTGCCAGTCGGCGAGGTTCTGCTCGAGGTTCTGAATCCGGGCCCGCGCCTCGCCCTGCAGCTCGGGGAAGGCGTCGGCGCCCACCGCCCCGGCGGGCAGGGTCAGCAGGGCGAGCAGCAGCCCGAGGGTCGCGTGGGGGCGGCTCACTTCACCAGCTCCTCGTAGTAGCGCTTGTTCTGCTCGCGGTACCGGTCGGGCGCGCCCTGCTTCATCGCGTCCATCACGTCCTTGCGCAGCTGCTGCGGCGCCGCGTTCGGATCCTCGTCCGGAATCTCCACCTTCTCCTTCTTCACCCCTCGGCCCTGGCCGCCCATCGACAGCGGCAGCGGCAGCCCGCCCTTCTTGCCGCCCTGGCCCTGGCCCTGCTCCATCTGGCGCTGCAGCCCGCGCAGCCCTTCGAGCGCGCCCTGCTGCTCGCCGAGCGCCTTGCGCGCGTCCTTCCCCTCCAGCCCCTGGGTCGCGCCGGCCATCTTCTGGGCCGCCTGCTCCATCTGCTGCCGCGCCTCGGGGTTGAACACCGGCGCCCGCTGGGAAATCTCGTCCATCTGCTGCTCGAGCTGCTCGCCCCGCTTCTCCAGCGCGCGCTGCTTCTGGCTGAGGTCCTGCATCTGCTTCTTGTCTTCGGGGCTCATCATCTGCTGGGCATTGGGGAACAGGCTCTTGAGCTTCTCTTCGATGTCGGCCGCCTTGTCGGCGTCCTGCCGCAGCCGCTCGGCCAGGGCCTGCGACTCTTTGGTCACCTCGGGAGGGTTGGCGAACCGCTCGTCGAGCCGGCGCTGCTCCAGCCCGTGGTAGGCGAGGTCCGAGGCGCGGGGCGTCAGCGCCTGGGCCGACTCGGCGGCGAGGTCGAAGTCCCCGGCCTTCAGCGCCTGCTCGAGGTGCTGGAGCTCCTGCAGCGCCTCGCTGCGCGGCCGCTCGAAGCGGCTGCCGTAGTGCTCGGTGTCGAGCGACTCGTAGGACTGCTTGAGCTCCTGGGCGCTCTTGAGCAGCTCGGCCTTCAGCGCTTCGCCCTTCTGCGCCACCCGCTGCTTCATCTGGTCGCGGTATTTGTCGCGCAGCTCGCGCGTCTCTTCGGCGGTCTTCGCCTGCTGCTCGACCGTCTGGTCGAGGTTCTGCTTGAACTCCTCGAACTTCTGCGCGAGCTCGGGGTCGGCTTCCTGATCCGCCTCGTCGGAGGCCTGGTCGAGATCCTGGAGCATCTCGTCCATCTGCATCGACAGCTCCTGCATCTTCTTCATCGCCTCGTCGACCTTGCCCTCGCGGATCAACTTCTCCATCTCCTCGAGCGCGCCGTTCATGTCGCGCTTGTCCATCAGCTCCTGCAGCGCCTCGCGGTTGAGGTGCTCGTCGCGAATGCCCTTCGACAGCTCGGCCATCCGCTCCATCAGCTTGCTGATGTCGGCCTTCAGCTGATCCATCTGCTCGAGCAGCTTCGCCTGGGTCTTCTCGTCCTTGCTGTTGCGCTGGAACTCCTCCATCAGCTTCGACATCTCGCGGCGATCGGCGCGCAGCAACTCGGCGAGCTCCTTGAGCTCTTTGAGCCGCTGCCGATCGAGCAGCGACTCGAGGTAGAGCACGCTTTTCTCGGTGCTCAGCACCTCGGCGCTCGCCACCGCCGCCACCCGGGCGGAGAAGTCGGGGCCGGTGCCCTTCAGCCGCAGGTAGATCCGCCGCGCCCCGCTGGTGGACCCCACCGCCCCGCGCAGCTGGAGGCCGGCGTTCTGCACCGCGTCGACCAGCTCCATCGGGGCGTCGCGCTCGCGGCCCAGCTCGCCCGACAGCTCGATCGCGTCGGCCGACAGCTGCAGCCCCCGTTCGTCGATCGCGCTGCCGGCGCGAATCTCTTCGAGCTCCTTCTTCGGGGCCGCTCGATCCGCGCCCTCCATCCGGTCGGCGAGGTGGGTGACCAGCCGCTCCCAGATCGCCTCGGCCTTGTGCACCGCCTCTCGCCGGTGCTCCGCGGCGCTGTAGAGCTTCAAGCTCTGGGTGCGCGAGACGCCCTTCTTCGGCCCGGCGACCGCGTCGTTGTCGACCGCCTCGAGGTAGTAGCTGACGCTCTGCCCGGGCTGCAGCTTCAGCCCGCCCGCGTCCCAGCGGTACTGGCCCTTGGTGCTGCGGCCATCGTCGTGGGCCAGCTTCAGCCGCTGCTCGGCCTGCCCCGGGGCGCGGAACACCAGCGACAGCTCGGACAGCCCGTAGTCGTCGGTGGCGTCGTACTTCAGCGTCACCGCCTGCTCGTTGCCGTCGACTTCCACCGCGTCGGCTGGAGCGCTCAGCCGCACCTCCGGGGGCGCGTCGGCCTCGATCTGAATCGGCAGGTCCGGCCCCTGCGCCACCACGCTCGTCCCGTCGAGGAAGAGGAAGTGGTACTGGCCGGGCTTGGCGAGCACGAAGCTGCCCTCGAGCGCGCGGGTGCCGGTGCGCTTGAGCGGGACCTTCTGGCCGTTGACGTCCACCTCGGCGGTGTCGACGTCGCGGTCGGCGCGGGTCTCGAGCTTCACCTCGGTGCCAGCGGGCGCCGACAGCTCGCCGTTGGTGCCTTCGACGGTGCGGGGCGCCAGGCCGGTGTACGCCGGGTAGCGGTAGGTGAGGGTGACGTCGCCGGTGATCGGCTCGCGCCGCTGCACCGCCTGCTCCTCGGCCCGGGCGGTCAGCGCGCTCAGCCCCCGGGTGGCCCGCTCGCGCCAGACGCCCAGCAGCACCACGCAGCCCAGCAGCACCAGCCCCAGCACGCCGGCGGCGCGCCGGGTGTCCTTCCCGTCGACCAACTGCTCGAGGTTCGCCTTCGCGGCGCGCCCGTCGACCTCGCGCAGGAACGCGTGCGCCAGCGCAGGAGAGAAGTCGTGCCGCTCGCCCAGCGCGCGCGACAGCTCGACCGCGGCGAGCACGTCCAGCGACAGCTCGGGAGCGCGGGTCGCCACCAGCCGGGCGGTGCGGGCGTCGTCGCCGACCCGGCGGCGGGCGAGGAAGACTCCGAACAGGCCAAGCACCAGCGGGCTCGCCACTGCCGCGACCCACAGCAGCGCCCGGGCGGCGCGGGGCATCCCGGCGGCCAGCAGCAGGGCGGCGGCGACCAGCCCGGCCCCCACCGCGCAGGCGCTCAGGGCCCCTTGCAGCCACAGCTGGCGCCGCTGGCGCGCGCGGACCTGCTCCAGCAGGCGCCTGGCGCGTCCTTCGACCGAAGGCGGAACCAGGAGCAGCGGAGGGGGGGGAACGGGCGTTGGGGTAGGAGTGGGTTCGAGCACCAGGGTTTCGCCAATATAGGGGTCTGGCCGGTAGACTTCATTGAACGCTC
>JAGSPQ010000926.1 GCA_018262385.1 Myxococcaceae bacterium
TGGCCTGTCTTGTCGAGCAGCGCGCGCGCGCGGCGGCCGTCTCCTTTGCCGGTCAGCACCGCGGCGCCGTTGATCGCCTCGTCGGCGACGATCCGCGCTTCGGCCGGGCTCTTCAGCGCCCGGGGTCCCGCCGCCGCGACGAAGGCGGCGGTCGTACGGTCCTGCTCGGTGGTGAGCACCATCCCCCGCGAGTAGCCCTGGGCCGCCGCGCCCTTCGAGGTGAGCCCGCTGCTCGTCGCCAGGTTCGACCGCGTGTTCTGTTTCTGGAGGAACGCGTCCGGCAGCCCGACCACGGTCCGCCCAGACAGCACCGCGTCGAGATCCTCGGCCAGCTTGCCGTTCATCCGCGCGCCCGCCGGAATCAGCCCCGCGTCCTGGAGCTTCTTGAACACGGTTCCCAGCATCGCGACCTCGAGGTTCTCCCCCTTGTCGGGCTCCGTCTTGAACGACGTGGCGCGCTGAAGCTCGAGGTGCCGCGGGCGGGATCCAGCGAGGGGAGAGGTCATGCCCAGAAGACAGCGCCCGCCCTGCGGATTTTCACCGCGGGCGGGTCGTGCGGCACAACCCTTTGAAATCGCCCGAGATGTACTCGCGCCTCAGGCCCAGAGCCCGAGGCCGACCAGGGCAGCCACCGTCCGGGTCACCTGCTCGCGGGCCGAGCCTTCGAGCAGGACTTCGAGGGTCTCTCCAGCGGCGAGGCGATGGCAGACCATCAGCTCTGCGGGCATCAACTGCAGCGCCGAGACCGCGTCCAACTTCAAGGCCACCGGCGTGCTGTCCCGATCGGCGATGAACTGCTCGAGCGCCGCCAGCCCCAGCCGCTCGCGGAAGGCGAGCACGATCGCGGCGCCCAGCGGCGTCTTGATCACCTTGGGGACCGGCGCGGCCTCCTCGATCGAGACGACGCCCGGCGTGCCGATCGCCGCCTCGAAGCGGCAGCGCACCTGACGCTCGAGCGCAGCGGCAACCTCGGCGGGCGGGAGCAGGCCGTCGGTGATCAGCTGAGAGCCCAGCAGCGTGCCCCGCCGCCGCGCCTCGGTGGCGACCGGCTCGATCAGCACCGGATCGAGCAGCCCCTCGCTGGCGAGCATGTCGCCGAGCCGCTCGGCGACGACGTTGCTCTCGGCGGACAGCAGGTGGCCCTCCCCGACGTGGATCCGCCGCATCGACGAGGGTGACTTGAGGACCAGCGTCGCCGCCGCGGATCGCCGGTGCAGATCGGCGAGCACCATCGTCAACACGGTGTTGAGCTCGGGGAGAACTGGCCGGTTGGTCACGGGGTGAGAACTCTATCGACCCGGTTCGCTGGCCGGCACTATGATTTCTCGCGTCGCCCGGGAAACATCCATGTCGCTTTTCGTCTTGAGGGAAGGTTTTCGGGTGCTGACGGTGCCAGCAGGCGGCGGCCGGCTCGTCCACCTTCGAACCGGCGACGCGCTCGAGCTGTCGGCAGAAGAGGTGCTGGGGCTGGCGCGCGCCACCGCGGGCGGATCGGGCGCCGAGGCCAACGACGAGAAGCTCACCCCGCTGATCAACAAGTTCGCGAGCCTGGGGATGCTGCGCGCGGCCGCGGGTGCGCCTCCCCTGGTCGAGAACGCGCCGCCGACGATTGCTCCGATCGTCCTTCCGAACATCCCGGCGCCGCCGAACCCCGAGCAGGCGGTGCCGGTGCTGCTGTCGAAGCTGACGATCACCCGCCGGCCGGCGTCGGAGCTGTCCGACGTTCACAATCCGGCGAGCGGAAAGACGTTTCAGCTCTACGACTTCGAGGTCTCGCTCGCCCGCATGCTCGACGGCAAGCGGCCGTACGCGGAGGTGGTGGCCTCGGCGAAGCGGCTGGGAATTCCGGTCACCGTCAAGACGCTATGGCAGTTCATCCGGCAGCTCGACCAGTACGGGTTCCTCGCGCCGGTTGATGCCGTTCCGGTCGAGCCGAAGCACGAGGACGGAGAGCTGTGGGCGCCGCGCGAGCGCTGGGACGAGTCGCTGCGCACGCTCTTTCAGAGCGGGCTGCGGATGCAGCGCCATGGCCGGTACGCGGAGGCGATCGGCTACTTCGAGACGATGCTCGCCCAGGACCCCGGCAATCCGGAGGCGACCGAGCGGCTCGAGCAGGCACGCCAGCGGCTGGCGAGTGCGCCTGCCGGGGTGGCGGACCCGCTGATGCGATTCGACGAGCTGTCGATCACCGACGCGCCGGAGTTGAGCGCGGCGCCAGCGGCGACGGTGAGCCCACCGGAGCCCCAGCCCCTGCCGCCGCCGGCCGCGCGTTCGAGGCAGGGCAAGTTGATCGCGGTCGCCGCGGTGATCGGGGTGGCAGTGATCGGGGTCGGGGTGGTGGCCTCGGGGTGGTACCTGCGACCGGACTCGGGGCCGACGCCCGCTCCGCAGCCGGTGGCGGTGGTCGATCCGCCGGTGGTCGCGCCGGCCCCGGTGGCCGAGCCGGAGATCGTCGTGGCTGAGCCGGTGGTCGCGGCCGAGCCAACCGTCGAGGCAGCGCCGACCGTCGAGACAGCGCCGACGGTCGAGGCAGCGCCGACCGTCGAGGCAGCGCCGACCGTCGAGGCAGCGCCGACGGTTGCGCCGCAGCCGACGCCGGGACCCACGCCGCAGCCGATCGTTGCCGCGACGCCGACGCCGACGCCTGCGCCGACGCCTGCGCCTGCGCCTGCGCCTGCGCCTGCGCCTGCGCCCGAGCCGGCGGTCGCCGCCGCTCCTGCCGCGGTGGGTGGCAAGAACTGGATCTCGGTGAAGATCTCAAAGCGCGGCCGGGTCACGATGGGAGAGGTGGTCGCTCCGGTCGGGGGCGTCGTCACCTGGAAGGCTTCGGCCGAGCAGCGGGTGAAGCGCGGCGAAGTGATCGGAACGCTGGCCGCGCCGGACGAGAAGCGCGAGCTGGTCGCGCCCGTCGCTGGGCTGCTGATCTTGAAGGTCCAGTCG
>JAGSPQ010000148.1 GCA_018262385.1 Myxococcaceae bacterium
CGCCGGGGCTCGCCGGCCGGATGGTGGTCCACAACGCCGACGGCTCGACCGCCGAGATGTGCGGCAACGGCCTGCGCTGCGTGGTCAAGCACCTGGCCGAGAGCTCGTCCTCCACCCCGGCGCCGCAAGAGCTGAGCGTGCAGACCGGCGCGGGGGTCCTCTCGTCCCAGCTCGAGTGGTCCGGCACCGAGGTGACGCGGATCACCGTCGCGATGGGCCCGGCCCGGCTCGAGGCGGATCAGCTGCCCAACGGCGGCCCCTTCGTGAACCAGGAGATCGGCGGGGTGCGGGGCACCGCGGTGAGCATGGGAAATCCGCACCTGGTCCTGCTCGACACGCCCCCGGAGCGGGCGGGTGAGCTGGGCCCTGCGCTCGAGCGCCACCCCTTGTTTCGCTTCCGCACCAACGTCGCCTTCTGCCGGCCGCGCCCCGAAGGCGGGCTCCAGGTCACCGTCTGGGAGCGCGGGGTGGGGCTGACCCAGGCCTGCGGCACCGCGGCCTGCGCGGCGGTGGTGGCGCACGCGATCGCCGGCCGGGTGGGGTGGGACGCCTGGGTGCCGGTGCAGCTGCCGGGAGGGATCCTCGAGATCAAGGCCGCGGCCGATCGTTCGCAGGTCTGGCTGCGCGGTCCGGCGGTGAAGGTGTACGAAGGGACTCTGTGACCGCCCGAACTCCGCTCGAGCAACGCTGTCTCCAGCTGGCGTCCCTGAGCGATCTCGAGGCAGTGCAGGAGAAGATCCTCTCGGAGTTCGCCGATCTGTGCGGCGCCCAGAGCGGCGCGCTGTGGGTCAGCGGCGAGCGCACCGGCCTGAGGCTGCGGGCGTTTCGCGGGCTGATCGAGCGGCGCGGGCTGCCCGAGACCGTCGATCCCTCGCTGGTGCAGCTGCTGCCCTGGCGCGCCGGCACCTCGCTGCTCGTCCCCCTGATCGGCGGGGGAGAAGTGCTGGGCCTGGTGCAGCTGGCCGACCCGTTGAGCGGCTCGTTCGGGGACGACGTGCTGCAGCCCTCGCAGCTATTGGCGCAGTTCGCCGCGGCGAGCGTCCGGGCGGCCACCCGCATCGTCTCGCTCCAGCGGCAGGGGCTGCGCGATCGCGAGACCAGCGCGTACACCCTCTCGTACTTCACCGACTACGCGACGAAGGAGATCTACAAGGCCCGCCGGTACGGCCGGTCGTTCTCGCTGCTGACCTTCTCGCTCGACAACCTGCCCCAGATCCGCGGCCGGCTGGGGGCCACCGCGGCGCGCGCGGCGCAGAAGGCCACCTTGCGGGTGATCAGCACGATCATCCGCGACTCCGACGTGGTGGCGCGCGCGACCGACCAGGAGTTCCACATCCTGCTGCCCGAGACCGACTACTTCGGCGGGCTGATGTTCCTGCGCCGGGCGCTGGCGACGGTGCGCGAGGATCCGGACTGCAAGGCGCTCGAGGTGAAGCTGCCGTTCGGGCTCACCGGCGGCGCCGCCACCTTCCCCCGCGACGGCGACGACTTCGACGAGTTGCTGCTGCGGTGCCGCGCCCGGATGGAGGAACGGCGCAAGTCGCTCCACGTGGCGCTCAAGCTCGACGGGCTGCCGTTCTGGGACGAGGTCGATCTGCTGCTGGGCAACTCGCGCTCGCCCCGCCTGCCGGAAGCGCCCGGCGAGCCGTCGCGGCGGGGCCGGGTGGCCGACGTGCTCTACGAGGAACTGCAGACCGAGATCGCCCGCGAGCTGACCCGCGAGCCGTCGACCCGCGGGCTGCTCTACGTCGGCAGTCCCGAGGTCCGCAGCGATCTGCCGATCGTGATGGGCCTCGACGACGGGCCGACCGACCTGGGCGCCACCGTCTACGTGCTCGGCCGCCGCACCGACATCGCCGATCACCCGGTGGTGACCCCGGTGTTCCTCGAGGGCGACGAGCGGCTCAACCGCCACGAGTTCCTGCTCTGGCTCGGAGACGGCTCGGCCTACGGCCTGCTGCAGCGCCGCGGCCGGGGAGTCACCTGGGGCTTCCACACTTCCGACGTGACCCTCGTCGAGGGGCTCGTCTCGCAGCTGCAGCACGAGTACGACCTTCAGCCATGGTGAGCGGGTAGATGGCCCAGAGCCGCAAAGTCCTGATCGCGGATCCCGAGCTGACGGTGGTGCGGCCGCTGACCCGCGCGCTGCGGCAGCGCAGCTACCAGGTCACCTACGCCGCCGACGGCAGCAAGGCGCTCGAGGTGGCGGTGCTGCGGCACCCGGACGTCATCCTCTACGACGAGCAGTGCACGCTGATCGAAGCGAAGAACTTCACCCAGATCTTAGGCTCGAACCCGCGCACCGCCGACATCCCGGTGGTGCTGACCACCCACGGGGGAGATCTCGAGCGGCTGAGGTCCTGGCGCGAGGGGTTCCTCAAGAAGCCGTACAACCTCGACGAGGTCCTCTCTCGCATCGATCACCTCTGTCGGCGGGTCGAGGCCGCGCGGGGGCTCAAGGGCGACGCGCGAGAGATCGAGGGCGGGCTGTCGCAGCTGCCGCTGGCCGACCTGCTGCAGATCCTCTCGGCGAACAAGCGCACCGGCCGGCTGGTGATCGTCAACGGCCAGGAACGGGGCGAGATCGGGCTGAGCGCCGGGCGGCCGGCCAACGCGCGCGAGGGCGACGTCGAGGGCGAGAAGGCGCTGTTCCGGCTGCTGTCGTGGAAGGAAGGCAGCTTCTCCTTCAACCCCGGCCCGGCGCCGACCCGCTCGAAGATCGATCGGTCGATGGAGGACGCGCTGCTCGAAGGGGCGCACCAGTCGGACGAGCGCGACCGGCTGATCCCGCTGCTGCCGCCGATGTCGACCCTGGTCTCCCTCTCGCCCTCGGCCGAGACGCCGGTCGCGCCCCACCCGGTGACCGCGGCGGTGCTCGAGCTGCTGCGGACCCCGCGCACCCTGCGCGAAGTGCTCGACGAGGTCGACGCTCCGGACCTGGCGGTGCTCTCGGCGCTCAACGCGCTGCTCGATCGAATCGTCATCTCGCCCCAGGACGGGAAGGTGCGCGGCGCCGAGCCGGTGCTGGCGGCGGCCGAAGTGCACGCCCTGCGCGCGCGGCTGCTGCGCGGCCGGGTCGCCCGATCGGCGGTGGTCGCCAAGGTGATCGTCGCCGGCTCGGGCCCGAAGGCGGGCAGGGCGATGCTGCGCGGGATGCCGGGGCTGGTGGGCGTCGCCACCGAGCCGGGCTGCCTGCGCAGCGGCTTTGGCACCCTCGGCCGGCTCGAGCTGAGCGAGGCGCTGAAGATCGACTTCGTGCTGCTGCCCACCGCCGAGGCCGCCCGGCCGCTCTGGCGCCCGTTCAGCCATGGGGCGATCGGCGCGCTGGTGCTCGAAGACAGCGAGGCGGCGCTGAGGCTGGCGCGGTTCTGCGGCTTCCAGCTGCGGGTCCCGGTCGTCCTCGTCTCCAACACCGGGCCCGGGCTGCTCGCCCTCGATCAGATCCCGCCCTACCTGCGCGGAGCGCCCGCCTCGGTCGCGCTGATCGACAACGACTTCCTTTCCGCGCTGCGAACGCTGCTGCGGGCCGCGCTCCATCCGGCGGCCACCGACTCGCCCGACACGGTGGTGCTGCGCGCGGCGGGCGAGGGGAAGGCCGAGCCCGACCCGGGCTGAGCCTTCAGTCTTCGCGGACCACCGCGTCGCTCACTCCCGGCAGCGCGCACAGCAGCTCGAACTCGGCCGGGTCCAGCTGGGTCACCCGGCGGGCGTGCAGCCGCTTGAGCTCGATCTCCATCCGCACCTTGCCTGTGGGATCGCGACGGGTGCGCGCCACCGGCTGGCTGCCCTCGGCCTTGCACCGCGCGATGTCGGCCTGCAGCGCCCGCAGCCGCTTCGAGATCTTCAGCGCCGCCCGGCCCTGCGGGTTTTCGAACGCGTGGAAGTGCCGATTTCGCGACAGCTGCGCGCGGGGATCATGGAGCCGCTCGACCAGGCGGCGCACAAAAGGGTCCATCGACTTCATAGGGTAACACCTGTACCTTGGCTGCAGATGCGCCGGTCTTCTTCGCTCGTTCTCCTCGGGTTGCTGATCGCCGGCTGCAAAGATCCGGAGCTCGCCGCCGCGGAGTCCCGGGCGAAGGTCGCGAACGAGCTGACGAACAAAGGCCGGGTCGCGCTCGCCGAAGAGAACGCCGAGTCGGCGCTCTCGTTTTTCAAGCAGGCCTCTAACAGCGCCCCCCAGGACGCGAGCATCTTTTTGCTGATCGCCCGGGCGCAGAAGCTGGCGGGAAACGACGGCGCCGCGGTGCTGGCGATCAAGCAGGCCGAGGAGCTCGGGGCCCGCAACGATCCGGCGGTGAAGCGCGAGCGGGCCGAGCTGTACCGGCGCATGGGCCAGACCAGGGAGGCGATCGCCACCCTGCTCGAGCTGCGCGACGCCAAGCAGCTGACCGACGACGAGATGCTGCTGCTGGCCCGGCTGCAGGCCCACAACGGCGACGCCGAGGCCGGCTACAAGACGCTCGAGCGGGTGCAGGCGCTCGATCCGGACAACGTCGAGGCCAAGGTGGTCGAGGCCGAGATCCTGCTGCTGTCGGGCGACGAGGTGCTCGCCGCCAAGCTGATGGATCGCCTGCTGACCGAGAACCCGACCCTGGTGGCGGCGCGGGTGCTGCGGGCGCGGTACTTCATGCAGAACGGCTACGCCGACGTCGCGCTGCAGGATCTCGAGCTGGTCCCCGAGGACGCCTCGAAGAAGACCGAGATCGTCACCCTGAAGGCGCGGGTGCTCAACAACCTCAAGCGCTACGAAGAGGCGGCGGCGGTGCTGGTGCCGATGGTCGACGCCAACCCGCGCGACGCCGACCTGGTCGGCCTGCTGGCCGAGACCGAGCTGTACCTGGGCAAGGTCGAGCAGGCGCAGGCGAAGGTCGACCAGGCGCTCGCGATCCGGCCGCGGTTCGCGCGGGCGCTCTACGTGCGCGGCCGCACCCTCGAGGTGCAGGGAGACCTGAAGGCCGCCGCCGAGCAGTACCAGTACGCGCTGAAGTCCGACCCGGGCTTCGCGCCGGCGCTCTCTCGGGTGTGGCCGATCTACGAGCACCGGGGCGAGAAGACCGAGGCGATGAGCGCCCTCGAGCGGCTGTTCTTCATGAACGAGGCGACCCTGGACGAGAAGGTCGCGCTCGCCGGGCTCTACGTCGACACCGGCAGCCACACCGAGCGCGCAAAGAAGCTGATCGCCGAGGCGGTGCGGGTGCAGCCGGATCACCCCCGCGCCAAAGAGCTCAAGGCGCGCCTGGCGAAGGTCTCCAGCGGTGGCCAGAAGCCCGGGGTACAGATCATCCGGAAGAAGGGTGGCCGTTAGCCCCAGGCGGTGACCGCGCGGCGCAGCGACCGCTCGCACTCTTTGGGCCCCACCGCGACCACCAGCAGCCGTTCGGGGCGGAAGTAGAGCTTCGCCACCCGCACCAGGTCCGCGATCTTCAGCCCCTCGACCTCGCGGCAGCGGGTGGCGAACGACTTCGGGGGGCGAAACAGCTCTTCGCCGGCGAACCAGCCGAGCAGATCTCCGGGGAAGTCCTGCTGGGACTCGACCGCCATCCGGTAGCGCACCCGGGCCCGCCGCATCTCTTCGAGGCTGATCTTCCCCGCGCGCAGGGTGTCGACCGTTCGCAGGATCTCGCGCACCGTGTCGGCCACCTTCGCCGGCGCGGCCGCCCCGTCGATCTCGAACGAGCCGGCGTCGTGAAAGGCCTCGATCGTCGCGCCCACCGAGTAGGCCAGCCCGCGCTTCTCGACCACGTTGAACGGCAGCCGGGACGACAGCCCGTCGTCGAGCACCCGCCGCAGCGCCGACAGGGCGTGGAAGTCGCGGTGCACCTCGGGGACGGTGGGGAAGCTCAAGCGGAACGAGGTCTGCGACTGCTCGTCGCGAACGAAGTCCAGCCGCGGCCCCTTCGGCGGAGGAGGGGGCGGATCCTCGCTCACCGCGGTGCCGCTCTTCACGTGCGCAAACGCCTTCGTCGCCTGCTTGATCATCGCCGCCCGGCTCACCTTGCCGGCGACGGCCACCACCATGTTCCCGGCCACGTAGTGCTTGCGGTAGTGATCCTTCACCTGCGAAAGCTTCAGCGCCCGCACCGACTTGAGCGTGCCGGCGATCTTCAACCCCAGCGGGTGGTCGCCGAAGCGCTGCGACTTCGAGAGGTTCTCGACGTCGACGTCCCGCCCGTGCTCGTCCACCTCGTCCAGCATCTCCTCGAGGATGATCTCCTTCTCGAGCTCCAGCCGGGTCAGGGTCGGCCGGGTGAGCAGATCGCCCAGCACGTCGAGCGCCACCCCGACCCCGTCGGGATGGGCGGGGGTGAAGTAGTACGACAGATCTCTGGAGGTGATCCCGTTGAGGTTGCCGCCCACCGACTCGACCCGGGCGTTCATCGCCACCGTGTCGGGGTAGCGCGCGCTGCCGCGGAAGAACAGGTGCTCGAGCGCGTGGCTGACGCCGTTGTTGGCCCGCGTCTCGTGCCGCGAGCCGACCCGCACGTAGACCGAGACCATCGCCGAGTGGAGGTGGGGGGTCTCGACGGTGACGAGCCGCAGGCCGTTGGGCAGCAGATCCTTGAAGTACTTGATGCTCATGCGCGGGGAAGCCGAATCACGAAGGTGGCCCCATGACCGGGCTCCGAGCTGACCTCGAGGGTCCCGTGATGGGCTTGCACAATCTGCTTCGATAGCGACAAGCCCAGCCCGGTGCCGCTCTGTTTGGTGGAAAAGAACGGATCGAACACCTTGGCGCGGGTCTCGCGGTCGATTCCCGGCCCGGTGTCGCCCACCGAGATCTCGACGTTCCCGTTCACCAGCCCGGTGCGCAGGGTGAGGGTGCCGCCGCCCCGCATCGCCTCGCGCGCGTTGCGAATCAGGTTGAGCACCACCTGGCGCAGCTGGCCCTCGTCGGCCATCGCCGCCAGCTGCTGCTCGCCGGGCTCGCGCTTGACCTCGATCTTCGCCCGCGCCAGCTCTTCGCCTGAGAACGCCAGCACCCGATCGAGCAGCGCGTGCACGTCTTCGGGCTGCAGCGAAGGCGAGGGCAGCCGGGCCAGCCGCAGGTGCTCCTCGGTGACCTCGGTGAGCCGATCGACCTCGTGCGAGATCGCCTTCAGCAGCCCGAGCGCTTCCTGCCCTTCCTCTTCAGAAGAGAACTTCGCCAACTGGATCTGATCCTCGAGCAGCTCGACGTTGAGGCCAATCGACGACAGCGGGTTGCGCACCTCGTGGGCGATCTGCGCCGCCACCCGGCCGACCGCGGCCAGCCGCTCGGCCAGCAGCAGCTCGGCCTGCTTCTGCTTGAGCAGCGACTCGCGTTCCTGGAGCGAGCGCGCCATCGCGTCGAACTCGCGCCCCAGCAGCGAGATCTCGTCGTCGCCCGTCAGCCCGATCTGGGTCGCGTAGTCGCCCCGGCCGATGCGCGAGGCGCCCTCGATCAGCGTGCGCACCGGGCGCAGCGAGCGGGCGGAGAGCGCGGTCGCGATCAGCCCCACCGCGATCGCCAGCACCGGCAGGACGATGATCGCCGCTCCGGTGACCCGCTCGCG
>JAGSPQ010000927.1 GCA_018262385.1 Myxococcaceae bacterium
CAGCTGGGCGTCGATGGCGAGATCAACGGGTGGTACGGGATCCACGCGCAGCGGATGCGAACGGGCTCCACCAACGTCTACCTGTCGGTCGTGCTGCGCTACCCGCTGCGGTTCGAGCAGATCAACCTCCGCTCGACCCTTCAGCTCGGCGTCGCGATTCAGATGCTCGACCTCGCCGGAGTCCCCGCCGGCAGCGTCGGCTTGTTCGGCGGCCTCAACCCGATCGGGATCGAGATCAAGCTGACCGGTCACCTCTACCTGGTCTTCTACCCGCTCGGGATCGCGCTGCCCGTCACCCAGCTGAAGGGCGCGCCGTTCGCCTTCGCCCAGTTCCGCACCACCCTCGGGCTCGAGGTGGCGTTCTAGAGAAGGTGGTAACTCCGCGGCTCCAATGCCGACCCTCACTTTCGCGCCCTGCACAGATCCCCGCCGCGTCCGCGCTCCAGATGGGCGGGTGCTGGACGTCCCCGCCGGGTGGGAGTGCCTGCCTCCGGGCGATGCGGGCCTCACCCGCCGGGTCAAGGCCGCCGGCGACAGCTGGACGGTCGTCGAGAAGAAGGGCCGCAAGACGTTCTCCCGGGGCGTCTGGGCGCCGGCGGCTCACCTCGCCGCCGCCCGCGCGGCCCTCGAGGCAGAGCGCTCCACCGGGGCGTACGCGAAGAAGCGCGAAGGCGCGCTGCGCAGGCGAGAGGTCGCCCAGGCGACCTACGTCGCGGACTTCGAGGCCGAGGTGCTGGCGTTCCTCGGCTTTTCTCCTGCCCACGCCGCCGCCGGCGCTGGGCTGGCCCGGGCGGTCACCGCGCATGCGACTCCGGTGGGCAGCGGCACCGTCGCGCGAACCAAGCGAATCGAGATCGATCGCCGGGCCGAAGCGGCAGTCATCGCCTGGCTGCGGCACGCGACGACGGCCTACGACTCGATGCCGGTGGCCCGGGTGAAGGGAGCCCGCCGCCAGCTGCGCCGCGCGCTGGCCGAGCACTCACGCCGGCTGCTCGATCTCCACCGCGCCGAGGGACTCCATCCGGCCGCCTGTCCGCTCTGCACTGCGCTCCGCGGCTGAGCTCCTTCAGAAGCCGGTGTCCGAGAACAGCGGCCCCACCGCGAGGCTGACCCGAAACGCGCCCTCGAGGCTGCGGTGGTAGCTCAAGGACACGCCAAAGCTGTCGAGCAGGAACCACCACACGCCCCCGCCGTAGCTCAGGTGGTAGTCGCCGCCGCTGATCGACGCGCCGAACACCCGCCCATGGTCGATCGAGAGATTGACTCCCACCGTCCCCGGAACCACCGAGTAGATCCGAAAGACGTCGACCCGCAGATCCGTGCTGTGGGCGAACGCGACCTCGCCGGCAAACCGCTCGCGCGGGTACGCCCGCAGCTCGCCGGCGCCGAGGGTGGGCGCGAAGTAGAACGGATGCTCTCCCACGATTCCTTCGACCATCGCCCGCGTCAGCAGCACGAAGCGCTGCTGGCGATCGAACGGGATCGCGGTGGCCGCCGCGAGCCGGTAGTTGGTCGAGAACTGCTTCCCGCGGACCACGTCGTAGCGGCCCTCCACCGAAGCGTGGAGGGCGACGCCGCGCCGGGGGAACGCGACGTTGTCGTAGGTGTTGGTCTGCGCGAACAGCCGGGCGCCCGCGAAGAACCGGGGCCCGAGGTCGTCGGGCGGCACGTCGGCGGAGACGGTGACGAACCTGCCTTCGGTCGGCTCGGTGACGATCGCCTGGCCCAGCAGCTGCGCGCCGACCCGGCTCCGATCGCCGGCGAAGCCGAAGGACAAGCCATAGCGCCCCTCGTAGCGGGCCTGCCGGACCCGATAGAAGTCGAGCGCTTCGCCGTCCTCGGTGTACCGGTTGGTGTAGCCGAAGAAGTTGCGGGTGAAGGTGGGGGTCTTCAGCGACAGCGCGAGCTGCTGGTCGAGCCCGTCCGCGCTGTGCGGAAACACCCCCGAGTAGTCGACGGCCGCCCCCAGCGTCGCGGTGGCGAAGTAGGCCGCCAGGTCATGCCGGGCGGCGAACGGGCTCTGCTTGTACCCGTGCACGAGGTAGGTGAGCTTTCCCCCGAGGTAGACGCCGTCGTCGGGGTTGAGGAAGAGGCCCGGCATGAACGAGACGTAGTTGGGCTCGTGGTTCCCTTCCGAGTCGTACTGGTTCAGCTGGGCGAGGTTCGAGCGCTCGTCGCGAACCGAGATCGAAGGGTCGATCGTCGCTCCCGCTGCTGCGTCGTACAGCTGAATCGCGCGCGCGCTGATCGGCGAGCCGGGGGTGCCGGCCGCCGAGACCGCATCGCGGCCCTCGCCTCCCACGAAGCGGATGTCGATCTTCCGGTGGGGCGTGCCGTGGACCACCAGCGCGTCGTCGCCCTCGAGGGCGTAGAGCCGCAGCTCGCCGGTGTGCTCGGGCGCGAACACCCGATCGAAGTACGCGGGGCGGTTCGGCTTGTCCCGCGCGCTCACCGCCACCCGCACCGAGCCGGCGTCCTCGAACCAGAGCTCGAACAGGTCGTCGTCCGTCGAGCCGAGGACGTCGACGGTCTGGTTGACGTGATCGAAGAACGCCGCCGCCACCTCGACCAACTGCTCGCGCCGGAGCTTGAGGTAGCCGGCGATCCGCGCGCCGTCGACCTGGTACGCCTCGGGGTGCCAGGTGGAGAACGCCTCGTCGATCACTTCGTCGGTGAGCGCGTCCCGCGCGGCGGTGGCGATCTCCATCCAGCGCTCGCGCGGGATCCGGTTGAGCAGCACCGGGT
>JAGSPQ010000149.1 GCA_018262385.1 Myxococcaceae bacterium
TCCTCCATCTCGATCGCGCCGGCGCGCAAGTCGGCGTCGATCGACATCTGCTTGCCGGGCATCGCGTCGAGAGTGAACCGGGCCGCGACTTCCGACACGCGCTCGGAGCCCTTGGCGATGACGAGGAAGTTCACCACCACGAGGATGATGAAGATGATGCCGCCGACGACCATGTTGCCGGCGGCGACGAACGAGCCGAACGCCGCGACGACCTCGCCCGCGTCGCCGGTGCCGAGGATCAGACGGGTCACCGACACGCTGAGCGCCAGCCGGTACATGGTGGTGATCAGCAGCACGGTGGGGAAGACCGTGATCTGCAGCGCGCTCGGGATGTAGAGGGCGATCAGCACGATGATCACCGACAAGCTGATGTTGATCGTCAGCAGCAGGTCGAGCAGCAGGTGCGGCAGCGGGACGATCATCATCCCGACAATCCCGACCATGACCACCGCGAGGATGATGTCGGAATACTTGTAGAGGAACGAGTTCTTCTTCACAGCCATCGAAAGGCCACCTTAGCCTTCCGCCGACCGCTCCACTACCGGCGGGCGCGCTTGAACAGTGCTTTTGCCATCCGCAACAGCCGCGCGGCCCGCTCGACGAAGGGGTCGTCCGCCGCGCCCAGCTTCAGCGCCCGGGTCAGATCCTCCACCGCCCCCTTCACCTTCCCGCGGTTGAGCAGGATCTCGCCCCGGTAGACGAGCGCCGAGACGTCGTCGGGGTCGATCTCGAGCGCGAGCTGAAACAGCGCCAGCGCCCGCGCCTGGTCCTTCAGCGCCAGGTAGATCGTCCCCAACATGGTGTGGGCGAACGCGTCCTTCGAGCCTGTCCCCACCAGGCCCTCGAAGATCACCTTCGCCTCGGTCACCTTTCCCATCTCGAACAGCTGGTGTCCGAACAGCGAAAGATCCGCCACTTCCTGCGGGGTCTTGCGTCCGGCCGCCACTCCCGCGAGCGTGTTCTCCGCCAGGGCCAGTTCCTTGGTCCTGCGCCGCTTCCGCTCCGCCGTCACCCGCCGCAGCGAGCTGGGCGTCAGCTTCACGTCGGGCGAGACCGCCTCGACTTCGGTGACGACCTCTTCAATCGCTCCGATTTCGACGGTCTGGGTCGTGCGGGGGACAAGCGGCCGCGCATTCTTCGGGAAATAGATGACCGTCACCGGCCGACTGCTTCCCGAGCGCTTCGTGGATTTCATCGAGGAGCGCGGCGGCGTTTCCACCGCCACGCAGGCTCAGCACCTACTTCTTCTTCGCGGCCTTCGCCGGAGCCGAGCCCTTCTTCGAAGGAGCCGCCGCAGGCTTCGCCTTCTTCTCGCTCGCCCCGTCGTCGCCTTTCTGCGCCTGCTCGATCATCTCGAGCGCCGCAGCGGCCAGCACGCGCGCGCGGTGGGTCAGCGGATCGGTGCCCTTCGGGTCGAGATCGACTGCCGACTTGAAGTCTTCGGCCGCCTCGAGAATCTTGCCCTGTCGCAGGTGAACTTCGCCGCGGTTGACGTAGGAGGCGATCTCCTTGTTGTTGAGCTTGATGGCCTGATTGAAGCACCGCAGCGCCATGTCCAGGTCTTCTTTGGCCAGGTGCACGGCGCCGAGCGCAGTCAGGTAGTACGACTCGCGGGGATCGAGCGCGTTGAGGCCCGAGAAGATGACCTCCGCATCATCGAGCCGTCCCTGCTCGTAGAGCTGAAAACCGACCATCGCCATCGACAGCATCTCGGGGCCGTTGATCGCGTTGAGCTCTTGCAGCGTCAGCTCGCCCTTCAGCCACTTCTGAACCCGATCGGTGCTGTAGAGGATCTTCTCCCAATCCGGCGTCACTTGTCCCGGCGCGGCAGCTTTCGGATCCTGCTTTGAAGGGACAACGGGTTCCTGCTGGTTCGCCATTTTCTAAAACCCCCAAAAGTGAACGGGCGCCTTCCGAGGTGGAAGGCGCCCGAACCCTAAAAAACGTAGCTCTTACCGTCTACAAAATTATTAGCGCGGGAAGTTGCCGATCAGCGCCTTCTTCATTTCGTGCGAGTTCGCCATGATCTTGCTCATCATCTCGTACATCCGGTTGTACTTGCCGAGGTCCTTCTGGAACTGGGCGAGCTCAGCCTCGGTCGCATCCTTGCCGGGGAAGGGCGGCTCAGTCAGCTCGCCCAGGCGGGCGGCGGCCTTGTCCTCGATCGTCGAGCCGCTGCCACGGATGTTGGTGTTGCCACCCGCGCTCGCAGTCGCCTGGGCGATTGCGGCGGTGCCAGCGGCGGTCGCAGCGGCCTGGCCGGCAGCGCGCTCGGGCGAGCCGATCTGCGGCAGGGTGACCGGGGGGGTGCCCGCCGGAGCGCCGGCAACTTCGCGCGGCATGCCGGTCAGACGCGCCAGCAGGTCCTGAATGTTCTTCGGGCTGGCGAGATCCTGGCCAGCCGCCACGCCCTTGTCGATCAGCTTGTTGAAGAGGCTCGCGATGGGAGAAGGCAGACCGGAGACGAGACCTTTCACCAGGCTTCCAGCGCCGCCGATGAACTTGTCAGCGATCCCGGCGAGGGTCTTGCTGACCGCCGGGGCGACCGCCTTGAAGATCGCGGGGGCAACGGTGCTGACGACGCTCTTGAAGATGTTTCCAATGCTAAAGCCCATTTTGTTTCTCCGGTTTGGGTGCGGCGGTTAGTGGGGAGTGACCCCCGAGAACAACTGTAGCAGTTATCGGCTCACCGTCTGAGCAGTTGCGTCCACCCTCTTACTTTCTGGAAAGATTGCCCAACATCGCGGAAACCTTGGTCTTCAGGGCCTGATCCGCCCCCGAGAATTGCGCACCGCGGCGTAGGTCGTCCACCGCCTGAGCCTTCTGCCCCATCGCGATCTTCACCTCGGCCCGGCCGACGTAAGCTGCCGCATCTTGAGGGGAAATCTTGAGAGCCACGTCGTAGGCGGCCAGCGCGCCGGCCGCGTTTCCCGCCGCCATCTCCACCACGCCCAGCGCCTTGGCGAAGTAGGCGTCAAGCGGGTTTACTGCGTAAAGGCCCTGAAAGAGGGTGCGCGCCTCGCTGATCCGGCCCTGGTAGAAGAAGAAGTAGGCGGTCCGGGCGATCGAATACAGCTCGTCGTCGGTGTAGCCGCGGACGTCTTTGAGGGTCGCCTTTCCATCCGCCCACTTCTGCAGCCGCGCGATCAGCGCCGCCTCGCTCTGCGGTGCTTCTGGCATCAGTAGCCTTCCTCTCCCTGCTCCTCTCGCATCCGGCGCTGAATCTCGTCCATGTCGGTGCTGAGGTTCCCGACCAGCTGGAGCATCTGCTGCTCGCGCGCCAGCAACGACTTGAGCCGCTCGACCCGATCGGGCGCGGCGCGGATCGACTGCAGCCCCGACTCCAGCATCGAGCGCTGATCGTCCTGGGCGCGCTCGGCGACGGTCGAGAGGCGGGACCGATCAGTGTAGGACTCGAGGTCCGCATCGTGCCCGGCAGGCATCGGAGGCATCGGCAGCCGCAGCTCTTCGGCGGAGTGGGCCGGGCTGATCGAGTCGAGCAGCGCGGCCGAGGCGAGGGCAGGATTCTTCGGGTCGCCCTTCTTGCGGACGTTCTTCTTCTCGAGCTGCGCCCGGTTGACGAGCTTCTCGCGAACGGTGCTCGGGCCGCCCCAGGGCCACGCCGGACCACGGGGGAGCTGTTGATTGATCTTCGCCATGAAGCACCCGAGCCTACTTCTTCTGCCCCGCTTCGTGCTCCTGCTTCAGGGTGAAGACGAAGTTCAGGACCTCGGCGACCGCGTCGTAGAGCTCCTCGGGCACCTCCTGCCCGACGTCGACGCGGTACAGCGCATTGGCGAGCGCCACGTTGCGCATCACCGGGATGTTGTACTGCTTGGCGATCTCGCGGAGCTTCTCCGCCTTCAGCCGCAGACCCTTGGCGATCACGCGGGGCGCGTTGTCCTTCTCGCGGTCGTACTTGATCGCGATCGCGACGTCGGTGTCTTCAGCCACGGCGCGAAGCTACCACCCGTCAGCGGTTGGCTGAAGCGGGCGGAGGATTCTTCAGCTGGTACACGAAGTTGAGCACCTCGGCGACCGCGTCATAGAGCTCTTCGGGCACTTCCTGATTGACGTCGATCCGCAGCAGCGCGTGCGCGAGCGGGACGTTGCGCAGCAGCGGGACGTCGGCGGCGCGGGCGATCTCGCGCAGCGCTTCGGCGCGGGCATCGATCCCCTTGGCGATGACGCGCGGGGCTCCGTCGCGTTCCTTGTCGTACTTGATCGCGATCGCGACATGATCGGGGTTGGTGACGATCACATCGGCGCCCTTGGCGGACTCCATCTGGGCGCCCTCCATCAGCTCGTGCGCGAGCTCCTTGCGCTTCTGCTTGTGGTGGGGATCGCCTTCGCTCTCCTTGTATTCCTTCTTCACGTCCTCCTTCGTCATCATCAGGTCTTTCATGTACGACTTGCGCTTCAGAAAGACGTCCACGATCGCGAACGCGAACAGCAGCATCCCGACCCGCACCGCGACCCGGTAGACCAGCTCGCCCATCACCATCATCGTGTCGTTGACGTCGCTGCGAATGGTCGCCACCACCGCGCCCATCGCGTCGCGCACCACGCCGTAGACGACGTAGCCGGTGATGCCCATCTTCCCCATCGACATCACCATCTCGATCAGCTGCTTCTTCGAGAAGAGGTTCTTGAAGCCCTTGAGCGGGTCGAGCTTCTCGAGCTTGGGGATCAACGGATCGATGGTGAAGTTGGCGCCGATCTGAACGAACTCGACCAGCCCGCCGATCATCGCGCAGGAGAACGCGATCGGCACCGAGAGGATCATCACGTCCATCAACCCCATCAGCATCGCGTTCATGGTGGCCCGCTCGAGGTCCACCGGGTTGGTCATGTGATCGATGGTGTAGGAGAAGAGCTCTCGGATCTTGGTCTCGAAGTTCGGCCAGGTGGCCTTCACCACCCCCAGCCCGACGAGGAACACGAAGACGCCGGTGAGATCCTTGCTCTTGGGGACGTTGCCTTGCTTGCGCGCGTCCTGAATCTTTTTTTCTGACGGTTCTTCTGTTTTTTCTCCGCCTTCATCGGCCATGGGTCACCCGAGCAGGTAGATGGCCTGACGAAGAATGGTGAACATGTGGCCGAACTCTTCGCGCCCTCGCAGCAGGATCAGGTGCAGCGAGGTGAAGAGCACGAGCACGGTGACGGCGGGCTTGATCTGCATCGAGATGAAGAACACCTGCACCTGGGGAGCGACGCGGTTGATCATCCCGAGCGCGATGTCGGTGAGGAAGGTCGCCAGCAGCACTGGCGCCGAGATCGCCAGCGCCACCCGCAGCAGATCGGCGAACACCCGGAGCATCAGATCGAAGAACGGCCACATCCCGTGAGAGAACCGGGGGAAGGACTCGAGCGGGATGGTCTGAAAGCTCTCGCCGATCGCGTAGATCACCAGGTGGTGGCCGTTGAGGGTGAGGAAGAGGGTGATGAAGATCTGGAGCTTGAGCGCGGCGTAGAGCGAGACCGCCTGGCCGATCGAAGGCACCTGGATCTGGGCCGAGTTGGTGCCCGACATGTTGTCCATCAACTGGCCACCGGCGGAGGCCGCATCGAACACCCGGCCGACGACGAAGGCGATCGTGTAGCCGACGAAGAGCTCCTTCAGCAGCAGCACCAGGAAGGTCATCGGCTCGACCGAGATGTACTGAACCCGGTCGGCGACTCCCGGGAAGACCACCAGCGCGATGATCAGGCCCAGGCCCAGCTTCACTTCGACCGGCGACGACTCGCCGCCAATGATCGGAGTGAGGATGATCGTCGGCAGGATCCGCAACAGCAGCAGCGCCATCGTGACCAGGATGTGCGTGAAGTCGGCCTGAAAGCCGAGCTCCGCGCGCATCTGGAGCAGGACGTCTGCGATCGTCATCTGCCGATCAGTTGAGGAAAGCGGTCGTAGATGTGGAAGGTGAACCGCACCAACTGGGAGCCGATCCACGCTCCCGAGAGCCCGAGCACCCCGAAGACGACCACGACTTTCGGCGCGAACGACAGCGTCTGTTCCTGGATCTGGGTGGTGGCCTGAAACACCGAGACCATGAAGCCGACCACCAGGCTCATCACCACCGGGGGGCCAGACGCGATGAGCACCAGGAACAGCGCCTCCTGGGTGATGTAGGTGATCTGTTGCATCGCAGCGCTCCTTTAGAGGTAACCGACGACCAGGCCCTTCGAGATCAGGTACCAGCCGTCGATCATCACGAACAACAACAGCTTGAACGGCATCGAGATCGTGGTCGGCGAGAGCATCTGCATCCCGAGGGCGAGCAGGATGTTCGCCACCACGATGTCGATCACGATGAAGGGCACGAACAGCAAGAAGCCGATTTGAAACGCTTCCTTCAATTCAGAGACGACGAAGGCCGGCACCAGAATCAGGAAGTCCTTGTCCTCGATTCCCTGGCGGTCCTCGACCTTGCGCATCTTCAGCGCGAGGCTGAAGAACAACGAGCGATCCTTGGTGGTGACCTTCTTCATCAAGAACGCGCGCAGCGGTTCCTTGGCCCTCTTTGCCGCTTCGAACATCTGATCGATGTTCTTCGCGTCCATCAGGCCCTCTTTGTTCCGAAACCCGTCGGCGTCCGCGACCCGGTACATCTCCTGGCCGACGGGGGCCATGATGTAGACGGTGAGGATGATCGCCAGCCCGGTGATCACCTGGGTGGGAGGGATCTGCTGGGTGCCCATCGCAGTGCGGACGATCGAGAGCACGACCGAGATCTTCACGAAGCTCGTCACCATCATCAACGCGAACGGCGCCAGGCCGAGCGCGGCGAGCGCGATCATCAGCACCAGCGGGCGGCTCGAGATCGAGTCGGCGCCGATCGGGTTGGCCGGCAACTCCTCGGCCTTGGGCGCGACCACCTTGGCCAGGGCAATCGCCGGGGTGAGCATCGTCGCCAGGGTGAAGAACCACAGCGTCAGCCGCAGCCGGGGGGTCAGACGGCTCATGAATTGTCTCCCGGCGCCGGGGGCGCTGGCACGTCTCGACGCTTGAGCAGCTTCAGCAGGAAGGGGCTCAGCGCGATCGCCGGCTGCGGCTGCACCCTCAGCTTCTCGACCTCGGCCGGGTCGAGCTTGGCGATCAGCTGCAGCGATCCGTCGCCGCCGCCGATCAGCAGGTATTCGCCCGCCGCCCTGACGACGAACATCGCGCGCTTCTGATCCAGCGGGATCCGCTCGAGCACCTGGACCACCGCCTGGCCGCGCGGCATGGCCGAGATCCCCATCAACCTTCGCAGCCCGAAGTTGAGGGTGACGTAGATCGCCATGATCACGAAGCCGAGCACGACGAAGGTCCGGATCAGCGTCCACCCCAGGTTCAGCTCTTCGACGGGGGCCGCCTCGGGCGACTGGGTCTTCGGCAGCTCGATGTCCGGAATCGGGAGCTTCAGCTCCTCCTTCGGGGGCGGCTCGACCAGGGCCGGAGCGGGGACAGCGACCGGCACGGGGCCGGCCGCGACGGCGGGCTCAGCGGCGACCGCCGGGAAAGGACTGAGGAAGCCGAGGAGGGT
>JAGSPQ010000150.1 GCA_018262385.1 Myxococcaceae bacterium
CTCGAGCTGCGCGTGGCGCGGGTGCTCGGCGCGCCAGATCAGCCGGAAGAAGTCGGTCAACAGCTGCTGCGCCTTGAACAGCTGGGTCAGCCGGCCCTTCGCGAGGTCCTCCCGCACGAAGTAGCGCGGCAGCACCGCGACCCCGCGGCCGGCGAGGGCCTGGGCGCGCACCGCGCCGATCGTGCCCAGGTGCTGCACCCGCTGAAAGCTCCACTTCTCGTTCCGCGGCCGGGCGTCGAGGAAGTACCGGAACAGCGGCAGATCGCCGCTGATGTCGAGCAGCCGGTGCCCGCTGGCGTCTTCCGGCCGGCGCAGCCCCTGCTCGCGCAGCAGCCGCGGCGCGGCGACCAGCACGTACGACTCCTCGTGGAGCAGGGTGTACTTCAGGTTCGCCTCGACCAGCCGCACGCTGCTCACCGCGCAGTCGACCGTGCCCCGCCGCAGCGCGGTCAGCATCTCCGAGCTGTCGGAGAAGTGCAGGTGCACCGTCCGCTGCGGCCGGTGCTGCTCGAGCCGCTCGAGCGCCGGCACCAGCCAGGAGAGGCCGAGCTCGAACCGGGTCGACAGCACCAGCTCGTAGGGAGACTCGTCGGGCGCTCCGGCGCTCAAGCAGGCGCGGGCCGCTTCGAGGGCGACCCGGGCCCGGGGCCAGAGCGCCTGCCCGGCGGTGGTGAGCGCGACGTGCCGGGTGGTCCGCACGAACAGCGGCGCGCCCAGCTGCTCCTCCAGCCGCTTGATCCGATCGCTGAACGCCGCCGGCGAGAGGAACACCTGGGCCGAGGCGGCGCGGAAATTCAGCCGGCTCGCCGCGGCATCGAAGCAGCGCAGCGAGTCGAGATCCGGCAGCGGAGGGCTCACGCTTTTCGAAGCGCGTCGCGCAGAAACGACGTCAGCCGATCTGCCACTTCCCGCGGCATCCGGGCTCGCAGCAGCGCCTTGCGGCACAGCGGCGCGGTCTCGCGGTACTGCTTCAAGAACTCTTCACAGGGGCTGCAGCCCTTGAAGTGCTGCTCGAGGTGGTGCTTCACGTCGGGCGCAACCTCGCCGTCGAGGTATTCGAGCAGCTTGTCGATGGAGTCTTTGCAGTTGAACATCGTCCGCCCAAAAACCCCTTGAGTGCCCCCCAATAGATGCGGCTGGGGACCCTCCGTTTCAATCTGATGATTCCACGTCCTGATAGAAAGCGTCGATGGCTGAGCGCATCGTCAGCCGCGCCCGGTGCAGCCGGCTCTTGATGGCTGGGACGGAATCCCCAGTAATATCGCCTATTTCCTCGTAAGACAGCCCGTCGACGTCCTTGAGCAGGAAGACCCTCCGGTACTCCTCCGGCAGGGCGTCGGCGGCGAGCTGAATCGCCTCCGACAGCTCGGCATCGAGGGTGAGCCCCAGCGCGTCGCTCTTCCAATCGGCGACCTCGTCGAGCATCGAGCCGCGCTCGTTGAACTGCGGACCCTCGAGGCTGGCTTCGATCTGGCTGACCACCTTCCGGTGCCGCAGCCGCATCAACGTCTGGTTGGCGGCGATCCGGTTGAGCCAGCCGACGAACGCGGCGGTGTTCTCGCCCTTGAACCCGGAGAGGTTGCGCCAGGCGGAGAGGAACACCTCCTGGGTGATCTCCGCCGCGTCGGCCTCCGAGCGGGTCATCCGCAGAGCCAGGCCGTAGACCCGATCGCGGTGGAGCTCGACCAGCTTCTCGAACGCGCCGAGCTCACCCGCCTGGGCTTGCCGCAGCAGCAGGTTCTCGTCGCTCGCCTCCATGAGGGGGCGCACGTTGGGTTGGCGCTGCAGGCGCGTCAAGTCCCTCATGATCCCCGCCGGCTCACGAATGGGTTACCGGCCAGCCACAGGCGGTAGGGTTTGGCGGCCCACCCACCGGCGTAGTCGACGCCGATCCGCGGCCCGCGCCGAACGTCGCGCGCCTCCACCTTCGCCCCGCGCTCCAGCCACAGCACCGGCCCGGCGAGCGAGAGCCGGTTCTGTTCGCGGGTCAGCCCGAACGCGCGGGTCAGCCGACCCGGGCCGTCGGTGCGCGCCGCCAGCGGCTGCAGCGGCTCGAGCGCGCGGATCAACACCGCCGCCCCGCGGCCGGTGGAGACGTTGAAGCAGTGGTGCATCCCGTAGATGAAATAGACGTAGGCGTGCCCGGGCGGGCCGAACATCACCTCGGTGCGTGCGGTGCGGCCCTTCGCCGAGTGGCACGCCAGGTCGTGCGGCCCGAGGTAGGCCTCGACCTCGACGATCCGGCCCCGCTGCTGCCGGTGCACCAGCACCTGCCCCAGCAGTCCCCGCGCCACCTGCAGCGCCGGCCGGGCGTAGAAGCGCGGCGGCAGAACGTGGCGTCTTGCCACACCGCTTCCGGCCGCGCGCTCGCTGATCAGCGGATCCATCGCGACGGTCGTGCTAGTACCTCGCGGCCCTTTCATGAACTCCTCCGGCCGACTTTCAGGTGTGTTGTTGCCGCTGTTTTCTCTGCGCGCCCGCAGTGATTTCGGGATCGGTGACTTCGGGTCTGTCGACGGCTTGTTCGCCTGGTTGCAGCTGTCGGGCCAGCGGCTGTGGATGTTGCTGCCGCTGCTGCCGACTGCGTGGGGAGATCCCAGCCCGTATTCGACGTGCTGTGCATTTGGCCTAAACCCGCTGTTCATCGATCTGAATCCCTTGATCGCCCGCTACTCGCTCTCGCTCTCGGACGACGAGCAGCACCGGCTGGCCGAGGCCCGGCGGGCGCCGGTGGTCCGTTACGATCTGGTGGTGCCGCTGAAGGGCGCGCTGCTCGCCCGCGCCTTCGAGGCGTTCGAGCGCAGTCCCGACGCCGCCTTCGAGACCTTTTGCGCCGCCAAGCGCGCCTGGCTCGACGACTACGCCCTGTTCGCGGCGATCTCCGAAGAAGAGCACCGCCGCCCCTGGTGGGACTGGAAAGACGGGCTGGCCGAGCGGGCTCCCGCTGCGCTCCAGGCGGCGCGCACCCGGCTGAAGCGGGCGGTGCGGTTCCAGCAGTGGGCCCAGTGGGTCGCCGACACCCAGTGGCAGCACGTGCGCACCCGGGCCGCCGCCCACGGGGTGCTGGTCTGCGGCGACGAGCCGTTCATCATCGGGCAGAACAGCTCGGACTGCTGGTGCCAGCCGAAGCTGCTGCGGCGCGACGCGCGGCTGGGCGTGCCTCCCGATGACTTCGCGGTCGACGGGCAGGACTGGGGCCTGCCGTGGTTCGACTTCGCGGCGATGGAAGCCGAGCAGTACCAGTGGCTGAAGTTCCGCGCGGTGCAGGCGGCCGGGTACTACGACCTGCGGCGGGTGGATCACGCGGTCGGCTACTTCCGCCAGTACCTGCGGGACGAGCAGACTCCCCGCGGCCGGTTCCTGCCCGAGGTCGAGCCCGAGCAGGCGGCGCTGGGCGAGAAGAACTTCCGGCTGCTCTCGTCGGCCGCCCCGCCTCCGCCCGGGTTGCCGTCGGCGATCATCGCCGAGGATCTCGGGGTGATTCCCAAGTTCGTCCGGGCGGTGCTCGATGCGCTCAAGCTGCCCGGCTACAAGGTGATGCGCTGGGCGCGCGAAGACGGCGTCTACCAGCACCCCCACCAGTACCCCGAGGTCTCGCTGGTCACCACCGGCACCCACGACTCGGAGACGCTGCGCGATTGGTGGACGGTGAGCGCCCCGTGGGAACGCGAAGCGGTCTGCCGGGTCTTCCCCGAGCTCAACCCCTTCCAGCCGCCGCCGGCCGAGTTCAGCCCCGAGCTGCACGAGGCGCTGCTGCGCTCGGCGCTCAACGCCTCGAGCGCGCTGTGCGTGCTGCCGTGGCAGGACGTGTTCGGCGAGGCCGAGCGGGTGAACCTGCCCGGCACGGTCAGCGACGCCAACTGGACCTACCGGATCAAGCCCGACGCCGAAGACCTCAGCAGCCGCGAGGACACCGCCCGCACTGGGTTGTGGCTCAGGCGGCTGACTGCCGAGGGCCGTCGCAGCACTGCTGCGTGATCGATGCGCCCGAGCGCGCCGGGAGGCTGGATCCGCTGCGGGTGGGTGCTGATCGCGCTCGCCGGCTGTGCGGGGGGCGCGCCGAAGCCCGACGGCCCGATGATCGACACGCTCCAGATCGAAGGGGCGAAGGCGATTCCTCCGCGGGAAGTGAAGAAGAAGATCCTCACTGCCCAATCGAGCTTCTTCCCGTTCTGGCTGCAGTGGCTGCCGCTGGTGGGCGAAGACGAGTACTTCGACATCAACGCCTGGCAGGCCGACCTGCGGCGGATCGAGCGCTTCTACCAGTCGGAAGGCTTCTACCAGGCCCGGGTGCTCGACGACGACGTGCTCGAGACCAAGACGGGCCATGTCGCGCTGAAGGTGAAGCTCAACGAAGGAGAGCCGACCCGGATCAGCGAGCTGACGATCGTCGGGCTCGACGCTCTTGCGCCCGAACACCAGCAGCAGGTGCGCGAGAAGCTGCCGGTGAAGGTCGGCGACACGTTTCGCGAGGCGCACTGGGCCGAGGCCAAGCAGGCGATCGCCCAGCGCCTGCTCGAGCTCGGCTACGCCGAGGCGGTCGTCGAGGGCGAAGCGGTGGTCGACCTCGAGCGCGGTTCCGCCGCGCTCACCCTCGGCGCCACCCCAGGCCCGCGCTACCGGTTCGGCAACATCTTCGTCGCCAACCCCGAAGGGCTGGTGCTGCCGAAGTGGATCGTCGAGCAGGCCGAGAACGCGATCCGGGTGGGCGACTGGTACACCGAGTCCGCGCTGGTCGAGGCCCAGGAGCTGGTCTTCCAGATGGGGGTGTTCGGCGCGGTGAAGGTCAACCGCGGCGCGCCGGATCGGCAGTCGGGAACAGTGCCGGTGGTGGTCGACGTGCGCGAGGCTCCGTTTCGCAGCGTTCGAGGGGGCGGGGGGCTGGGCGTCGATCCGCTGCGCCAGCAGGTCTACCTGGTGGGCGAGTTCACCCACCGCAACTTCCTCGGGGGGCTGCGCCGGTTCTCCCTGCGCGGGAAGGCGGGCGTCGCAGTCTTGCCGACCGTCTGGGCCGTCGCGTCGGGAGACCCGAGCGCGAAGATCGGGCCGGTGGTGCAGATCACCACCGAGTTCGAGCAGCCGCGCTTCTTGAGCGCGCGCAACCTCACCGGGCAGCTCTCGCTCGAGCTCTCCAGCGGCCTCGAGCCGGCGTACGACTACCTCGGGGGCACCTTCAGGGCCGGAGTGGTCTGGCGCCCGAGCCCCCACCTCGCGATCTTTCCCTCGTACAACCTCGACGTCTACCGGCTCAGCTCGCAGCTGCCGCTGACCGTGGCCGCGCCCGCGGCGCTGCTGGGCTGCCCGGAGATCTGCGTCATCAGCTACCTCGAGCAGACCCTCGAGTGGGATCGCCGCGACAGCAAGCTCGAGCCAAAGACGGGCACCTTCGTCGGGCTCTCGCTGCAGGAAGGGGGCCTGGGCGGGGTCTTTGCCTTCCTGCGCGTCCAGCCCGAGGTGCGCGGCTACCTCTCGTTCGGCGAAGAGAAGCGGGTGACCCTGGCGGCGAAGCTCAAGCTGGGGACGCTCCACTCGTTCAACAAGGACAGCGATTCGCCGATCATGGCCCGCTTCTTTTCCGGCGGCTCGGCGATGCGCGGCTTCTCGACCCGGCGGCTGTCCCCGATGATCGAGTCGCCCCTGGCCAACGCCCCGCCGCCCCAGCCCGAGCCGCCCCCGATCGCGCAGCAGGTGGTCGCGGGCGAGACGGTGCCGATTGGAGGGAAGGGACTGCTCGAGGCGTCGGTTGAGCTTCGATGGAACGTGTGGGGTGACCTGGTGCTGGCCCTGTTCTCCGACACCGGGCTGGTGACGTGGGAGTCGCTGGGCGAGTCCTCCAACCAGCTGCAGTACATCTACACCTCAGTGGGCGTGGGCGCCCGCTACCGGACTCCGCTGGGGCCGATTCGCCTCGATCTCGCGGTTCGGCTTCCGCTCGGCTCTCCGCAGCGGCTCAACCCCACCGGCCGGGCCGACCCCCGCATCATCGCCTACCAGCAGGGGGGGTGCTTCGGGCTGGGCGACACTCCGACGGACTGGGGCGGCTCGCCCGAAGGGATCTGCGCCTTTCACCTGTCGATCGGTGAGGCGTTCTAGTGACGCCGCGGCGCAAGCGGATCCTGAGGTGGCTGCTGCTGCCGCTGCTGCTGTTGCTGCTGATCCCACCGGCGGCCTGGCTCTACGTGACGAGCGACGCCGGCGCCGAGCTGATCCGCACCCGGGTGCTGGAGACGATCAACTCGGATCTGAAGGGCAGGGTCGAAGCGCAGTCCCTTCGCACCAGCGGCGGGTTGATCGTGATCGACGGCCTGAAGCTGTTCACCCCCGAGGGCGAGCTGGTCGCCGAGATCGCGCACGCCGAGCTCGACCCGCAGCTGATCGCGCTCGCGAGGGGGAAGATCGTGCTCCGGAGCGCCAGGGTCGACAAGCCCCGCTTCTACTTGAAGAGCGACGAGCGCGGCCTCAACCTCCGGCGCGCGATCGACTCGAAGGACTCGCTGGTGCCGGGGGTGAAGAAGCAGACCAAGCTCTACATCGAGATCGGCACCGTCGCGATCGACGAGGGCTACTTCGACTACGCGTTCGGCGAGACGAACTACACCGTCCAGCAGATCCACATCGAAGGGAAGGCGACGGTCTCGCTGCCGACCTTGAGCCTGACCGGAGATCTGCACCTGGGCGGGCACGTCACCGCGCCGATGGTCGACGTCCTCAACGTCGACGTCGCCGCGAAGACGCAAACGCCGGGCGACGTGCGAATGGATCTGAAGGCGCGGACTTCGGACACCCACGTCAATGGGCAGCTGACGCTCGACCCGGTGAAGCTGGTCATCACCGAGTCGGTCGCCTCGCCGGTGGCGGTGCGCGCCTTCGCCCCCGGCTTCAAGCTCAAGGTCCCGGTCTCCACCCAGGGCACGGTGAGCCCCGACGCCGTCGACGTCACCGCCCAGGCGGGAAGCGCCCGGATCGCGGCGAAGGCGAACTTCCCCAGGGCCGGGCTGCTCGACGCGCTCGAGGTTCACGCTTCCGGAATCGATCTGGCCGAGCTGATCGAGGGCGGCCGCCGCTCGCACCTGGCCGGAGATCTGAAGGGGAAGATCGACGACGTCGGCAGCGATACCTTCGGCGGGACGCTGCAGGGCCAGGCCCGATGGGACGAGGACGGCAAGGTGCTCGCCAGCGCCGACATCGACGTGACGGCGACGAACGGGAAGATCGAAGTGAAGCAGCTCGAGGCGAAGGTGCCCGGAGCGACGGTGAGCGTGACGGGCAGAGGAGATCGCACCCGGCTGGCGATCAACGGCGCGCTCGAGGTCACCGATCTTCGCGGGGTCGCGCGGACGATCTCCGACTTCACCGGCACCGAGCTGCTGCCGCTGTCGGGCCGAGGCTCGCTGCGGCTGGCAACCGCGGGGCCGCTGCTGCACCCCGCGCTCTCGGTGCAGGGTGGGTTCAAGCAACTGCGCTACGACAACGTCGCGCTGCAGGACTTCAAGATCAACGCCCAGCTCGCCGACATCGCGCGGCCGCT
>JAGSPQ010000928.1 GCA_018262385.1 Myxococcaceae bacterium
TCGTGTTCGCCGACTTCGCGTCTGGAGCCTTGGGGTCCGCGCCCTTCGCATTCGCAGGCTTCGTACCCGCAGCCTTCGAGTCCGTAGCCTTCGAGTCCGTAGCCTTCGCGTCGGCGCCGTTCCTCTCGCCCGATCTCTCTTCGGCGGTGTTCCCCTGGCGCGCGCCCGGAAGGTCCACCTTCAGATCGAGCGCCCGCACGAACCGCTCGATGATCAGCGCCGCCGCAAACGAGACATCCGCACACTCCTTCGCGCCGGCCAGGCTGCGCCGCAGCGCCACCGTCCCATCCGGCTTGCGCAGCGAGATCTGCCAGTTGGCTCCCTCGCGCTCGATCGTCGCCTCGAAGTCGAACTCCCGCTCGGCCACCGTCAGCCCGCTGATCGCCCGCAACTGGGTTGCGAGCGCGCGATCACTGCGGCACGACTCCGCTTCCCCCAGTGCGGCCACCCGCACGCGAACCGACCCGGCCGACGCGAGCGTCGGGATCAGCAGCAGCAACGGAACCATCCCTCTCATGTCACGCTTCGTCCGACCCGGCCGCTCCAGCATTCACCGGGGGCGTAACCTCGATGCACGCCGGGCCCGCGTCAAGGCGGCCTACCTTTCTGATGGGCGCAATGCCGGCCGCCTGTGGGGGGTGGCCACGCGGCCGTGGCGTGCAGGCGGGCGCTGACCTAGATCGCCGGCATGTCCGCTCCCAAATTCCGAGTCGAGAAAGACACCTTCGGTCCCATCGAAGTCCCGGCCGAGCACCTCTGGGGCGCGCAGACCCAGCGCAGCCTCCACCACTTCCACATCAGCACCGAGAAGATGCCCCCCGCGCTGCTCGACGCGCTGGTGCTGGCGAAGAAGGCCGCGGCGCGGGTGAACGCCGAGAACAAGTCGCTGGCCGCCGAAAAGGCGAAGGCGATCGAGCAGGCGGCCGATGAAGTGCTGGCCGGGAAATGGAGCGGCGAGTTTCCGCTCTCCGTCTGGCAGACCGGCAGCGGCACCCAGACGAACATGAACGTCAACGAGGTGCTCGCCAACCGCGCCTCGGAGTTGATGGGCGGCGAGCGCGGCGAGGCCCGCAAGGTCCACCCCAACGACGACGTGAACAAGGGCCAGTCGAGCAACGACGTGTTCCCGACCGCGATGTCGATTGCCGCCGCCGACGCGATGGTGCGCAACGTCACTCCCTCGCTCAGAGCGCTGCGCGACGCGCTCGAGGTGAAGGCAAAGGCGTTCAAGGAGATCGTGAAGATCGGCCGCACCCACCTGCAGGATGCGACGCCGCTCACCCTCGGCCAGGAGTTCTCTGGCTACGTGGCGCAGCTGTCCCAGGCGCTCAAGCACGTCGAGGCGGCGCTCCCGCATCTGTATGAGCTCGCGCTCGGCGGCACCGCGGTCGGCACCGGGCTCAACGCGCCGAAGGGCTACGCCGAGCGGGTGGCGAAGGAGATCGCGACCCTCACCGGGCTGCCGTTCGTCACTGCGGCGAACAAGTTCGAGGCGCTGGCGGCGAACGACGCGATCGTCCACTCGCACGGCACGCTCAAGGGGCTGGCGGCGTCGCTGTTCAAGATCGCCAACGACGTTCGCTGGCTGTCCTCGGGCCCGCGCTCAGGACTGGGCGAGATCATCATCCCGGAGAATGAGCCGGGCAGCAGCATCATGCCGGGCAAGGTGAACCCGACCCAGTGTGAGGCGCTCACCATGCTGTGCGGCCAGGTGATGGGGAACGACGTCGCGGTCACTCTCGGCGCGGCGTCGGGCAACTTCGAGCTCAACGTCTTCAAGCCGCTGATGATTCACAACTTCCTCCAGTCATGCCGGCTGCTCGCCGACGGGATGAACAGCTTCCGCGAGCACTGCGTGGTGGGGATCGAGCCGAACCTTCCGCGGATCAAGGAGAACCTCGAGAAGAGCCTGATGCTGGTCACCGCGCTCAACCCGCACATCGGCTACGACAACGCGGCGAAGATCGCCAAGACCGCGCACAAGGAAGGCAAGACGCTCAAGCAGGTCGCGGTCGAGCTGAAGCTGGTCACGCCCGAGCAGTTCGAGCAGTGGGTTCGCCCCGAGAAGATGGTGGGGGAGCTCTGAAGGCCGCGGTTGCGCTCGCCGCGCTGGGCTTGCTGATCGCTCCCGCGGCGCAGGCGTGCGAGTGCGTGAAGATCGACGTGAAGGAGTCGCTCGCCAATGCGGTCGAGGTGGTCGATGCCACCGTCGCCGCGCTCGATGACTCCGACCAGGCGGATTGGATCGGCGCCCTCGAGGTGAAGCGCCGGTGGAAGGGCGGCAAGGCGCTGAAGCTCACCGTCCGCTCGCGAAAGGGCAAGGCGTGCGGCGTGTACCTCGAGCAGGGCAAGCGGTACCTGCTGTTCGCAATGCGTGACGGCAGCGGCCTGCGGGTCGATCTGTGCAACCACTCGGCGCTGCTCGCGGCGTCGACGAAGGTGCTCGAGCAGCTGGGCCCGCCGGGCAAGTAGGCGGCCGCAGACCGCTCGACCGCGGTTCAGTCACCGACTCGGTGGCGCGGGAGTCTTCCTTGCGGTGGATCCGGTACGCCGTGCCGGAACCGGTCACCTCGGGACGGCGAGCGCAGTCACCGCAGGAAAGGCCGGCGGGTTCTCTCGCCAGCGGCACGGTCTCGGGTCTCAGGTCAGTCGGGCTCAGACAGATCCACCGCGGCCCAGTCGGCGACTGGGTGGCGCGGGACTCTTCCTTGCGGTGGATCCGTTGCTCCGTGCTGGCGCCGGTC
>JAGSPQ010000151.1 GCA_018262385.1 Myxococcaceae bacterium
GCGCGGTGCCCGAAGCCGGCGTTGCGCAGCCCCTCGACCAGCCTCTCGCGGAACATCTCGCCGATCTGCTCGCGCAGCTTGTACGTCAGTTGCTCGTGCATCGACTCGACGAGCCGCGCCCGAATCACGTCGGCGACGCGCTCGAAGTCGATCGTGCCGCCCTCCCCGGCGGCCCAGCGCTCCTCGAGCGCCGAGCGCAGCGCGTAGGTCAGGCGGTCGCGAAGGGCCTCGCGGATCCGCTCGCCCACCACCGTGCTGAGGCGCTCGCGAAGTCCCTCGATCACCCGGCCGCGAATCGCCTCGGCCAGCTGCGCGTGCTCCCCTTCTCCGCCCCAGGGCTGCTCGCCGCCCTGCCGGAACCGCTCGCCGATCGCGGTGCGAACCGCTTCGCCCGCCCGCTCACGAATGACCTTGCCGACGCCGTCGTTGAGCAGCGAAACGACCCGTTCCCGCACCGCCTCGGTGACGCGGTCCTTGATCGTCTCGCTCAGGACATCCAGCTCTTCCGTCGAAAATTCACCTTGCATGATGTTCCCCTCGATTCAGTTAGACGCGGAGTCATTTCCGCGCGGCGGTGAATACATGTCTGTGTTTGTCTTTTCAATTCAGTAGGTTGCGTAATGTTTGCAGTGAATGTCTGCGTTTGGCGTCGGTTCTGCGTATGTGTTTGCTTGGTAACGGGGGAGGCGAAAATCATTCGTCCGGAGGTGCGCCGCCGCGCTCGTTTTGCCGGCCGCGGCCGGTGCCGGGGTTGCACCTTCCCGGAAGATGGCCCTCCCAACCTGCCCTCGCCGGTGGCGCCGCGCCTGGCTGATCGCGCTGCTGCTCGTGGCCGCCGAGGTCGAGGCGCAGCAGGTCCCGGTCGGCCAGAAGCTGCTCGGGACCCTCGGCCTGCATGCCGGTTCCCAGCCGGACGCCGGCCTGTACCTGGCGGCCCGCTATCTGCGGTACCGCGCCGACGAGCTGGTCGACCGCTCGGGAGCTTCGATTCCGGTCGGCCTCGAGCTCGATGCGCTCGGGGCCAGCGTGGGGCTGGGGGTCACGATCGAAGTCGCCAGGCTGTCGACCTGGGTCAACGCCGCGGTGGGGATCTCTGCTGCGCACGCGAGCCTGGAGACCGACCGGCCCGAGGCGAGCCTCGACCGCGCGGGGCTCGGTGACCTGTTCGTGCAGCCGCTCAAGCTCGGCTGGAGGACCGCGCACCTCGACCTCGTCGCCGGCTACGCCTTCTACGCGCCCACCGGCTCATTCACGCCCGGCGGAGCCCGCGGCGGCGTCGGCCGGGGTCACTGGACCCACGAGGTCTCGGCGGGCGGGGCGGTCTACTTCGACCGGGCGCAGACCTGGCACCTGACGGCGCTGGCGAGCCTCGACGTCAACACCCGCAAGCGGGAGATCGACATCACCCGCGGCAGCACGCTCCAGGTCCAGGGTGGCGCCGGCAAGCGGCTGCTGGGGATCTTCGAGGTGGGGCTCGCCGGCTACGCGCTCTGGCAGGTGAGCGATGACGCCGGCTCCGACCTGCCGCCTGTGCTGCGCGGCGCGCGCGATCGCGCCTTCGGCCTGGGCCCCGAGCTGGGGCTGGCGATCCCGGCGATTCGCAGCCGGCTCACCGCGCGCTACGAGTACGACTTCGCGTCGCGCTCGCGCCCGCAGGGGCAGATCTTCTTCTTCGGCCTGACGAGCGCCGCCTGGACGCCGTCGCGGTAGCCGTCTAATCCAGGGGACGATGACCCTTCCACGACTGGCGTTGATCCTCACCGCCGCACTGACCGCGGGCTGCCTGCGGCTGAGGCCCGCGTCGACCGCGGTCGTCGAGCGCACGCCGGCCCGGATCGAGCGGGGCGCCTACCTCGCCAACGGCATCGGCGGCTGCCTGCACTGCCACTCCAGCCCCGAGGAGAACTCCTTCGGGTTCCCGCCCCGGCCCGGCACCGCCGGAGCAGGCGGCCTGTGCTGGGATCCGTCGCTCGGCTTCCCGGGCACGCTCTGCGCCACCAACCTCACTGCCGACGTCGAGACCGGGCTGGGAGGCTGGACCGACGGCGAGATCCTGCGCGCGATTCGCGAGGGAGTCGGCCGCCACGACACCGGCCTGTTCCCGATCATGCCGTACCGCGCCTACGCGTCGTTCTCGGACGAGGACGCGATGGCGATCGTCGCCTACCTGCGAACGCTGCCGCCGGTGAGGAACGCGGTGCCGGCCAGGCAGATCAACTTCCCGGTCAGCCTCTTCATCAGGCGCGCGCCCCGGCCGCTGGAAGGGCCGGTGGCCGAGCCGAACCGCGCGGACCCGATCGCCTACGGCCGGTACCTGGGCAAGAGCTGCGAGCACTGTCACTCGCCGGTGAACGGGCGCGGTCAGCTGATCGCCGGGCGGGAGTTCTCGGGGGGCCAGGAGCTCAAGCTGCCCGGGGGCAGCAGGGTGGTCAGCTCCAACCTGACTCCGCACGCCACCGGGCTGGCGAGCTGGACCCCAGACCAGTTCATCGCCCGCTTTCACGGCTATCGCGCTGCGGCGGAGCACCCGGTGGCGGTGCAGAAGGGGCAGAACACGCTGATGCCGTGGCTGCCGCTCTCGACCTTGACCGAGAACGACCTCGGCGCGCTCTACGCGTACCTTCGAACGCTGCCGGCGCTGGACAACCGGGTCATCGCCTTCCCCGCTGCGCCCGAGGCGAAGACCGAGCACTGAGTGGACTCTTCCCGAGCCCCGGGCGCGCCGCCGGGCTAAAACGCCGGCCATGCGCGCACTCCCCCTCGTCGTGCTCCTCGCCACCGGCCTGGCTTCCCCCGCCTTCGCCAAAGAGCTGATCGTCCTGCTGGCCAACAAGGACACTCCCGCCGCGGCCAGCGCCGAGAAGCTGGCGGTCGACGGGTCGGTGTTCGTCGAGAAGAAGCTGCAGAAGGCGCTCGACAAGGTCTCAGAGCTGCTCGCCGCGTGTCCGGACGTCGAGCCGCCGCGGGTGCGCAACATGGAGCCCGCCGCGCTCACCATCCCCGCGGATCAGCTCTGCACCATCAGCCTGAAGATCGCCGCCGGCACCTACCTGGCCAAGGGCGACAAGGTGGGGCAGGTCCAGCTCGACGCCGGCTACAAGCCGAACACCACCGTCCGGATCCTCGGGGGCTACGCCGACGACTTCAAGAAGCGCGAGCCCTTCACCCGCCCGACGATTTTTCCCGGGCCGCTCTCGATCGAGGGGAAAGATCACGCGATCGGCGAGATCTACATCTCGGGGCTGGTGATCGACATGGGCGACGGCAACCAATACGACGGGAAGACGAACAGCCTGCTGAAGGGCAGCTCGTCCTCGACCAGCGCGCTGATCTTCGGCTACCTGCTCACCAACCGCCTGGTGATCGCCGACAACGTGCTGCTCAACGCCTCGCGCTTCGCCTCCAGCCCGCTGATCCGGGCGCGGACCAAGCAGGCGCAGGTGATCCTCCGCAACAACTTCGTGATGAACAACATCCAGGCCTGGCAGGCGGACTCGGGCGGCTGGAAGAACCGCCCGGCGCTCTACCTGCTCGAGGGCAACAGCTTCATCCTCAACTGGCCGTACAACCCCGATCCCACCACCGGCAGCGCGGCCGCGGTCGAGATGAAGAACAAGGACTTCACCGCCAAGGTGGTGGTGAAGGACAACCTCTTCGCCTTCAACCCGGGCGGCGCGCTCAACTCGTGGGCGATCAGCGAGAAGAACTCGCCGCCCACCGAGATCAAGAACAACCTCTTCTTCGGCAACGGGTCGCTCTTCGGAGAGACCGCAGCGGGCGCCGCGGCGATGGTGGTCAAGTTCGGCGGCTTCAAGAGCCAGGAAGTGCCGTGGAACGTGATCTCGATGGAGTTGCTCGAGAGCGACTACGGCTGGAGCAGCGCCGGCAACCAGGCGATCGACCCCCAGCTCGGGCTGACGATGGTGAAGCCGGGGTTCGCCAACAGCTCAGGGGTGAAGGCGGAGAACACCGTCATCAACGACGTGCGCGGGATGCTGGGGATGAACAAGCAGGGGGGGAAGGTCGCGATCAGCAACTTCGCTCCGCGAATGGGGTTTGACCCGGCCACCCTGCCTTTCCCGAAGAACGCCGCCGCCCAGCCGTTCGGCGTGCGCGCCGACCGCGTCGAGCAGTTCTAACCAGTCACCGCAGAGGGGGAAGACCCGATGGCCGAGCCAGTGCCGGAAGGCGCAGTGCGCCGCTACCTCGACGCGGGGATCACCGCGAAGCTGAACCTCGCCGGCGCTCTCGGCTGGGTCCTCTTCTTCGGGCTCGGCGCGGCGGTCACCGCGCTGCTGGCCTCCAACCGCGACCTGCGGCCTTCCGTGCCGTACTTCCTGGTCGGGCTCGTCGGGCTGTACGCGGGCACCTTCGGCAGGCTGGTCGGGTCGGCGAATCGGGAAGGCGTCCGGCGCCGCCTCGGGTTGCCGAAGCGCTGGGCCACCCTCAACGGCAAGCGCAGCCGGCTGGAGACCCGCCGCTCGCGCAACAACCAGGGGCGGGTGCACCTCGAGAGCTTCCAGGCGACGACCTGGGACTTCGCCTCCGGGAGCTTCTCGTTCAGCGATCGCTTCCTGCGCAACGGGAAGGAGCTCGAGGTGTTTGCGGCGATCGCCGCCGCCCACGCCCAACCTGCGAAGTTCGGCGACGAGCTGCAGACCGAGGCGTCCCGCGCCGCGCTCGCCGCCTTCGCCGCGCTGCCGGCCTCGCGCCAGGGCCCGCAGCGGCCGGTGCTCGCCGGCGCCCGCCCCTGGATCGTGGGGGTGCTCGCGCTGGGCCTCGCCGGGATGATGGGCAACAAGGCGCAGCGCGCGTGGGGGGAATCGAACGAGCCTCCTTCGACCGCCTACGGCCCCATCTCCGCCGAGGCCCACCTCGCGGACACCGAAGAGAGTCGCGCCAGGGCGAAGCACTTCGGGATCAACGCGGGGCTCGCCGGGCTGGTCGGCGCAGCAGCGATCACCGCCGGCGTCCTCGGCCAGCGGGCGCACCGCCGGCGCCGCGCGTCGCCCTGACCGCACCGGTTTGCCTGCAGAGCGTGGATCGTGCGACACGCGCGCGATGATTCCGCGCATCCTCCCGCTGGCGATCCTCACGGTGCTCGCTACCGCTTGCAGCAGCCCCGTCACCCCGCCGCCTCCTCCGGCGCCGTGGGCCCCCTCGACGGTCTACCGGACTCCGGCCGGGGCGAACGCCCGCGGGCTGCTCGACCGGCGCGGCCTGATTCACGCCCACTCGGTTCATTCGCATGACGCGTGCGACGGCCGGCCGCGCGACGACGCCGGCGTCTACGACGCAGTCTGCAACGCCGACTTCCGGCGCGGCCTGTGCCAGGTGCAGCACGACTTCGTCTTCCTCACCGACCACCGCGGCAGCTTCGATGAGACCGAGTTTCCCGACACCCTGCTCTACGACGCCGCGCTCGGCGACGTGCTGGTGACCCACGAGGGGCTGTCGACCGCCAGCTGGCTCAACTGCCCCGACGCAGGGCCCGCGCTGGTGATGGCCGGGGCCGAGACCAACTCGATGATGCCGATTGGCATCGAAGAGCACGTCGGCCCCGCCGCCACCCGCGGCAGCGTCTACGGCGACGACCAGCCTGCCTCCTACCTTGCGGTGAAGCAGAAGAACGCGGTGATGCTGGTCGCGCACACCGAAGGGTGGACGGTGGACCAACTGGCGACGCTGCCGCTCGACGGGTTCGAGATGTACAACCTCCACGCCAACAGCCTGGTCAACGCCGGCACCGTCGCCGACCTCTCGTTTCAGATCGACCGCAAGGAGTTCGACGGGCTGCCGCACCCGGATCTCTTCCTCACCGCGTACACGAAGTTCGAAGACGCGCGGTACCTCGAGACCTGGGGCTCGGTGCTGGCGCGCGGCGTTCACCGCTTCGGCACCGTCGGCACCGACTGCCACCGCAACACCTTCCCCGCCCTGATGCAGGACGGCGAGCGCATCGACAGCTACCGGCGGATGATGAAGAGCTTCTCGAACCACGTGCTGGTGACGCCGGGCGCCGACGGGGGCTGGGACGACCGGTCGCTGAAGGATGCGCTGCGGGCAGGTCGAAGCTACGGCGCGTTCGACTACCTCGGGTACCCCGAGGGGTTTGACGCCACCGCGCTCGAAGGCGGGGTGGTGCGGGAGATGGGCGACACCGTCTCGCTCGCGAAGACGGTCACCCTGACGGTGACGATGCCGAAGGTGCAGCAGCTCGACCCGCTGGCGACCGCGCCGCTGCTCAAGGCGCAGTGGCTGGTGGCGCGCGACGGCGGGTGGGACGTGGTCGCCGAGGGTCCGGGGCCGACGCTCGAGGCGACGCCGACCAGGCCCGGCGCCTACCGGGCCGAGATCCGAATCACTCCCCGGCACCTCACCGCCCACATCGGCAAGCGGCGCGACTTCATCAAGAACGAGCGGCCGTGGGTCTACGGGAACCCGGTCTACGTGGTGCCCTGAAGTCCGTTTCCCGTCGCGCCAAGATGTTTTCGGGCCCCGACGAGCGCGGCGGTGGGGTTGAGCGTATGGAGGGGGGTCCATGTCCGTTCCGGCCCGCTCTCGCCTGCGCCCCTTCCTTCGCCCGGGGCTGTTGCTGCTGACCCTCGTCGGGCTGTGGGCGCTGGTGGCGAAGAGCGGGATCGCCGAGGGGCTGACCGCCGCGCGGGTGCAGGATTGGGTGACGGCCGCCGGCCCGCTGGGGGTGGTGCTCTTCTTCGCCGTGTTCTCGGCCGGCAACCTGGCGCAGATTCCCGGCGTCATCTTCATCGTCGCCGCGCGCCTCGCGTTCGGCCCGAGCGTGGGCTTCCTGGTGGCCTATGCCGGCAGCCTGGTGGCGGTGACCTTCACCTTCACCTTCGTGCGCGCAGTGGGCGGCAAGCCGCTGGGCGAGGTCACCTTCGGCCCGGCGCGGCGAATCCTCGCCCAGCTCGAGCAGCATCCGGTGCGCACCATCGCGTTGTTGCGCACGGTGCTGCTGCTGACGCCACCGCTCAACTACGCCTTCGCGCTGGCGCCGATCAAACAGCGAGACCACCTGCTGGGCAGCGCGCTGGGCCTGGTGGTGCCGGTGGCGGGCGTCGTCTTCCTGTCCGAGCTCGTCGTCGCGCTGTTCCGCAGCGCCCCGTGATTTGGCGGGCGACCCTCTGGCTGCTGCTGATCGGCGGGACGGTCGGCCTGGCGCTCAGGCCGCGCCGCGTTTGAGCGCCCGCAACACCTGCTTCCCTTCGGCAAAGCCATCCCACCCCGGGCTGACGCCCCGCTTCTTCGCCGCGGCGAGCCAGCGGGTGAGGGCGGGAATCAGCTCGGGCGCTGCGCACCGCAGGCACGCGGCGAGCAGCAAGTCCCAGTGGGCGACCCTGGGCGCCGCCAGCAGGCGCACCAGCACCGGCGCGGCCCGGCGGTCGGCGCACTTCGCCAGCACCGCGAGGGCGATCTCGTCGTCCCACGAGCGCCCGTCGTCCCCCGCGGCGCAGGCGTCGAGCCGCGCCTCCACCCGGCGGATCATCGGCGGCACCATCGAGCG
>JAGSPQ010000929.1 GCA_018262385.1 Myxococcaceae bacterium
CCGGGCGCGCGAATGACTCCGGCCGGTCGTCGAGGCACCGCCGCACCACCGCCGCCACGTCGTCCCGCCGGCCCCCGACCGGCACCGCCGCGTCGAGCAGCGAGCCCAGCGCGCGGGTCTGCTCCCGCAGCGTCTGGGGCGCGCTCGCCGGGGAGAAGCCGAGCAGCTGCACGTTGACGCCGGCCAGCCACACCAGGTCTGGCGACAGCGCCGGCAACAGCCCCAGCGGCGCGACCGCCTCGAGCACCTCGGCCAGCCGCGCGCACGCCCGCACCATCGTCGCGGTGTCGAGCGGTTCGCCGCCGGCGAGCAGCTGGGCGAGGCTGCTGCCCTCGAGCGGGCCGGTCGCCACCCAGGCGCGCGCCGCCCCGTCCCGCCCCGAGTCGAGCACCTGGACCAGGTCGGGGATGCTGCGGGTGCAGCGCGCCGCCGCGGCCAGCATCCGATCGTCGGTGCCCGGGGTCCGGTCGGCCGCCTGAAAGACCCAGGCTTTGACGCCGGCTGCGTCCTCGGCCAGGAATTTTTCGAGCCCCGCCGCTGTCGGGAGTGGCGAGACAACCCGGTACGGTGCGGCCATGAGTGCGGCGATGATAGCCGATGCTTCGCACCCCGCTCGAAAACCGGTATGAGCCAACCACACCATGCCCAACGTCGTCGTCGTAGGCGCCCAGTGGGGCGATGAGGGAAAGGGGAAGGTCGTCGACCTCCTCACCGAGCACGCGCAGGTCGTCGTGCGTTTCCAGGGCGGCAACAACGCGGGCCACACGCTGGTGGTCGGCGGGGTCAAGACCGTCCTCCACCTCATCCCTTCCGGGATCCTCCACCAGGGCAAGACGTGCGTGATCGGCAACGGGACGGTGATCGACCCGGCGGTGCTGCTCAAAGAGATCGACGCCCTGCGCGCGCGCGGGTTCCTCTCTGATCCGGCCCAGCTGATGATCTCGGATCACGCCCACGTGATCTTCCCGTGGCACAAGCACCTCGACATCCTGCGCGAGAAGCGCCGCGGCGCGACGGCGATCGGCACCACCGGCCGCGGCATCGGCCCCGCCTACGAGGACAAGGTCGCCCGCAACGGAATCCGGGTGCGCGATCTGCTCAACGAGACCCGGCTGCGCCGCCGGGTGAAGGAGCGCCTCGCCGCGGTCGGCGACGAGCTGGGGATGCTCGCCCGCCTCGCCAGGGCCGAAGAGCCGCTGCTGTCGGAAGACGAGATCGTCAAAGAGTACCTGGCGCACGGAAACCGGCTGCGCGAGTTCGTCGGCGACGGCTCGCTGTTCCTCGCCGAGAAGGTGCGCAAGGGCGCGCGGATCCTCTTCGAGGGCGCGCAGGGCACGCTGCTCGACGTCGACCACGGCACCTACCCCTACGTCACCAGCAGCAACACCGTCGCCGGCCAGGCGGCGGTCGGCAGCGGGCTGGGGCCGACGGTGCTCGATCGGGTGATGGGGATCAGCAAGGCCTACACCACCCGGGTGGGCGGCGGTCCGTTCCCCACCGAGCTCGACGATGCGCTGGGCGAGCGGCTGCGGAAGATCGGCGACGAGTTCGGCGCCACCACCGGCCGGCCGCGGCGCTGCGGCTGGCTGGACGTGGTGGTGCTCCGGTACGCGGCGCGGGTCAATGGCCTGTGGGGCCTCGCGCTCACCAAGCTCGACGTGCTCAGCGGCCTCGAGAGCCTGAAGATCTGCACCGGCTACCTGCTCGACGGGGTGGAAGTCACCGAGCTGCCCGGAGACCTCGAGGATCTCGAGCGGGTGAAGCCGATCTACGAGGAGCTGCCCGGCTGGGTCGATCGCCTCTCGACCGCCCGCACCCTCGAGGATCTGCCCGAGGCGGCGCGGAAGTACGTGCGCCGGGTCGAGGAGCTGTGCGGCGTCCCGGTGGTCTGCGTCTCGGTCGGCGCCGAGCGGGGCGAGACGATCCTGCTGCAGAACCCCTTCCGTACCTAGTTGCAGTAGCCGGCGTCGCCGCACTGCTGGCCGGTGCCGCAGGCGGCGAGGCCGCCATTGCCGCAGGCGGGCCGGCAGTAGCCCGGCGGGGTGGTTCCGACGCAGACGTAGCCGGCACGACAGGTCGACTGGCCGGTGCCCGGCGCCGCGCAGGACGCCCGGCACGAGCTCTGGGACGTGCCGAACACCAGCTCGGTGACGCACTCGCCGCCGCTGCAGGGATTCGACGCTCCGCACTGGGCGGTGCAGTACCCGCCGGGGTAGCCGGTCGGCTGGCCGAACTGGCTCTCCTGGATGCAGATCGCGTTCTGCGGCGGCCGGCACGACTGCACCGAGGTGCAGGGGCTGCCCACCAGCACCGTCCCGGCGTCGCCACCGATTCCGGCGTCCAGCGGGGCCGGGGTGCAGACGCCCGCGCTGCAGAAGTTCTGCATCGGGCACTGCTGGCACATCGCGCCCGCCAGCCCGCAGGCGAAGCGCGACTGCACGGTGACGCACTGGTTCTGGGCGCAGCAGCCGGTGGCGCAGTTGGTCGGGCCGCAGGGCGGAGTGGCCACGCAGGCGCCGTTGATGCAGCTCTGGCCCCCGCCGCAGCCGACGCAGGCCGCGCCGCCGCTGCCGCAGGCGAACGCGTTCTGACCGGCGGCGGTGACGCAGAAGTTGTTGGTGCAGCAGCCGCCGCAGGTGGTCGGGCTGCACATCCCGGTCACGCAGGCGCCGCTGACGCACTGCTGGCCGACGTTGCAGGTGACGCAGGCCGCGCCGGCGCTGCCGCACGCCAGCGGCCCGT
>JAGSPQ010000930.1 GCA_018262385.1 Myxococcaceae bacterium
CGATCGCCGCAGTGCCGCCGCCAGTGCCGCCGCCAGTGCCGGTGCCGCCGCCGGTGCCGGTACCGCCGCCAGTGCCGGTGCCGCCGCCAGTGCCGGTGCCGCCGCCGGTGCCGCCGCCGGTGCCTCCGCAGGCGGGAAGGAGCGCGAGTACGGCAAGCAGCACAGCGGTGTGGAGCGTTTTCATAGGGGGGACCCGTGGAGTCAGAATTCGTTGGAAGGACATCGAGATGCACCCGTGGGCGAGACTGCCGAGGGAGCCGCGCTTCGACGCGCAGTGAGGCAGCGGCCGTCCCGGACGACGGTGCCGCGGCTGGCTTGAGCAGCCGACGTGCCACGGAGCAATGGCGCCCGCCTGGCGCGAGCGGGTGTGCGCAGCAGCCAGGCAGGCGCGGATCTGCCGCCGCATCTTTGCCTCACCGGCGCGAATCGCCACACTGCGGGCGGTCGGGCGATCAAGAGCGAGGCGGAGGTTGGGACCCCCGCTGGGCGGGGGCGGAGCACTCCACCTCGAGGCTGCGCGGCTGCCAACGCCTCGAGGAGGTTCGGGTCATCGCATCGGTCCTGGTGTGGGCCACCGCGCGGCGGGAAGGAAGGCGAGGGCGAGGCGGGCCTCGCTCAGAGCTGGTCTCCCGCGCAGATGGCGAGGCGGCTTCGGTTGGGCTGCCCGGAGGACCTACGCATGCGCATCTCGGCCGAGACGATCTACCGGTCGCTCTACGTTCAGGGCTCCGTCAGGGACGCACCAAACGTCGTTCGCGGTCGCGTCAGGCAGCTCCGCGGCGGATGCACGACATGGTCAACATCTCGGAACGCCCCGCCGAAGTCGCCGACCGCGCAGTCCCTGGCAGCGCGGCAGCAACGAAAATACCAACGGCCTCCTGCGGCAGTACTTCCCGAAGAGCACGGACCTCAGCGGCTTCGACGAAGAACATCACGATGCGCCGCTCGGGAACCCGACCGCGGCAGACGCTCACCTCGCTCGACAACGGGCCGACCGAGGTACACCCTCCGAATCAACCGAGCTGTTGCGATGAACCCCTGACGCCAAGGGGGGGCCCGACACCCGACCACCACCTCGCTGCGGGGCACCGGCAGCCCGCCGTCGCCGCTCGTTCGGCTGACTCCTGCCCCCCCCTCGCGACCGGGGGCGCGGGCTCCGGGAGGAAGAGCTTCGAGCCGCCCCGTCGGTGGTTCATCCGCGGTGGAGCTGCCTGGGCTCCGCACTGCTCGGGAGGTCGAGAACGGCACCGGCCACAGGCCCCGCCTGTTCTTCCATGCCCGCGCCGCGCCTGGATTGCCGAGGTGGCCATCCTCCATTGCGGACGCGAGCGGAGGGGTTCCCGGGCGAGAGGCGGAGTGCTCCGCCCCCGCTGGGCGGGGATCCCAACCTCCACCTTGCCGGGACCCGCGAGGAAGAGCTTCGAGCCGCCCGGTCGGTGGTTCAGCCGCGGTGGAGCTGCCTGGGCCCGGCACGGCTCGAGAGGTCGAGAACGGCGCCGGCCACAGCCCCCGCCTCCGAGGCGGTCTACGGCGCGACGAGCCGGTATTCGCCGTCCTTCAGGCTGGTGCCGCGGCTGACCAGCGTTCCTCCGGTCCACACCAGCTCGCCGAAGTGGCCCTTCGCTCTGCCGAGCTCGTCGCGGGTGTTGGTGCCGAGGTGGACGTGCGCCACCGCGACGCCCGCCTTTCCCTCGACGAACAGGTTGGCCTGCTGGGTGTCGGTCATCCCGGTGCCCGACACCATCCGCGCGTGGGTGCGCAGGTCGATCGCTCCGGGGTGCGCGGTCACGCCCTCGACGTTGAGCGTGGTGGTCCCGGTGCGGCCGGTGGCGCCGATCGCGCCCAGCGGCTGGTAGACGAACCCGCGCGAGGTGTGCAGCTCGAGCGACACCGAGGGGCCGCCGCCGAAGTTCTCGATCGCCGCCGCCTCGATCTCGACGAAGCGATACGCGCCCAGCGGCGAGCTTCCTGCCTTCGCGCCCGGCCATTCGCCCCTGCACCGGGCGCCCTTCAGCTGCGCACACCACGCGTCGTAGCTGGCAAACGGGGTGAGCGGGCGCGCGGGAAGTTGCTGCGCGCAGCCGGCCAGCAACAGCAGGGCAAGGACCGGTGGGCGCACGGAGCGTCGAGACTACTTGACGCGCCGCCTTCAACTCTCCTACTTCTGCTGGCCCACCGGCCCTCGGCGCCGCAAGGTTCCGGGGGTTTTCGTCTTCTGCGGGCGAGCGCCTCAATTGACCCAGACGGCTGCGGAGATCGAGAGGCTGATTGGTGACGGCCCCTTGAGACGGGTCTGGGTGGAGCGCCGCTCCCAAACGGCCCTCGGCTGGCTGGCGGTGGTGGGCGGGGGCCTGGCCTGGGTGGCGCTGGCGCTGGCCCTCGACGCGCTGACCGAGGAGAACCTGGCCTGGCTGGTGATGCCTCCGATGGTGGCGCTGGCGTGGGGGAAGTACGCGCTGCGGCTGGGCGAGCGGTGGGCGCTGGTGGTCGAGCTGCCGGACGGGAACCAGCGCACCTTCTTCTCCGACCAGCGGGGCACCCTCGACCAGCACGCCGAGCTGATCCGGCCGCGCTGCGTGGAGCTCGAGGCGGCGCGCAGCGGGTCGGCCCAGCGGCTGGTCTTCCTCGACGCCGCGCGAGCGCTGGCGATCGTCGCGATGGTCTTCGCCCACTTCACCGACCAGCTGCTCGACCCGGCGCTGCAGCGGACCGCCTTCGGCGCCGTCTACCTGACGACGC
>JAGSPQ010000931.1 GCA_018262385.1 Myxococcaceae bacterium
AGGAGCGCCCCCAGCGCGAGCGCCCGGCTCATCGGACGGCTGCCTTCCAGGCGAGCACCTGGGCTTCGACCTGCGCGCAGCCCGAGCCCTGGGCCGCGCTGACCGCCGCGGAGAGCGCCCGGGCCCGGTTCTTCACGCTGGCGACCACCGACGGGTTGGCGGTGTCGGGGATGGCGGCGATCGACCGCTGCTCGAGGTGCTCGAGCTGCTGCTGCAGCTGGCTCCTCCACTTCTCGTTCACCTCGCAGGTCGCCCGGGGGGTGGCGCGGGCCTGCTGCGACCGGCGGCGGACCTTCGGAGCCGGCGCCACCGCGCGGCGCGCCGGAGGCTCTGCCGCGGTGACGGTGACCACCGGTTCGCTGGGGATGATCGTGGGCTCCGGCGCGGGGGCCGGCGCGGCGATCGGCAGGGCGGCGGTGAGCTCCGCGCTGCGGCGGATGACTGCCGCAGTGGAGGTGCCGACGCTGAGGGCGAGCAGGCTCGCCGCGCCGACCAGCAGGGCGAGGCCGGCGGCGCGGCCGGCGAAGCGAAGCTTCTGCCCCGGAAGGGGAGGCGGCGGGACCCAGCGAACCACCGGGCCCAGCAGCGGGGTGACCACCGGCGGGAGGGCCAGGATCTCGGCTCCGAGCTTCTGCACCTCGGCCCGCGCCGCCTTCGCCGACTCGGCGCGCCTCACCGGATCCTTGCTCAGCAACCGATCGACGAAGGCCTCGAGCGGCGGGTACACGTCGGGCACCCGGGTGCTCACCAGGGGCGGAATGGCCGAGCGGTGCAGCTGGAGCAGATCCCACGCGGACTGCGACTCGAACGGGAGGTGGCCGGTGAGCAGCTCGAAGAGGACCACCCCGGCCGCGTAGAGGTCGCCCCTTCCGTCCACCGGCTTGCCCGAGGCCTGCTCGGGGCTGATGTACTCGGGGGTGCCGGCGACGACGCTCGGCCGGTCGATGCGGACCCCGCCGAGGCCTTCGATGGTGGGGATGTCGCAGGAGGCGTCGACCTGCCGGGCCAGCCCGAAGTCGAGGACCTTGAGCACCAGGTCGCCGCTCGACTCCCGCATCAGCACGATGTTTCCGGGCTTCAGATCCCGGTGCACCACGCCGACCGCGTGAGCGGCCGCCAGCCCGGAGAGGATCTCTTCGCACAGCAGCAGCGCGCGGACCGGATCCATCGGCGACTCGCGGGCGATGATCTCGCTCAGCGTCTCGCCCTCGATCAGCTCCATCATCATGTAGGCGCTGCCCGAGGGGAGCTGGCCAAAGTTGTGGATCTCGACCACGTTGCGGTGCTTCACCGCGCTCATCGTCCGCGCCTCCCGCAGAAAGCGGGCGCTCACCTCGCCATCGTCGCTCAGCTCGGAGCGAAGCACTTTCACCGCCACGCGCCGGCCGATCAGCGGGTGTTTCGCTTCGTACACATGGCCCATGCCGCCGCTGCGCAAAGGGTGGGTGATCACGAAGCCGTGAAGCTCGAGACCTACCAGTGGATCTGCGTCGGCTGAAGCCATGCCGGCGAGATGTGCACCGGGTATGCCGGGCCGCTGGGCAGCGGCGGCGACGGATCGGCAGATCTTGCCGGTGCCTTTCGCTACGGCCGACGCGGCTGCCTCAGCCGATCGGCCTGGCGGCGGCAGCGGCGACGGCGTCGTGGATCGCGGCCACCAGCCGGGCGGACGTCACCGGCTTGACCAGCACCATCGCGAACCCCTCGCTGATCAGCCGCTTCGCGTCCGCTTCGACGCTCGAGCCGGTCAGCGCGAGGCAGATCGGGATCTTGAGCGAGCGCGCCACGTCGACCCCATCGCCGTCGGGCAGGTGGAGGTCGGTCACCAGCACGTCGAACTTCGTTTCCAGATTGGCGGCCTCGGCGCTCAGCAGCGCATCGGCGCAGCGCACCTCGAAGCCGGCGCGGGTCAGCTGGCTGGCCATCAGGTCGGCCAGATCCGTCTCGTCGTCGACCAGCAGCACCCGGGTCATGCGAGCACCGGCAGCTGGAGCAACTGGCGCGTACCCGGCGCGAGGTGCTCGACGACCAGCGTGCCCCGCTGGATCTCGGCCAGGCCCCTGGCCAGCCACAGGCCCATGCCCATCCCGGTGCGGCTGCGGCGCTCGGCGAACGGCTCGAAGATCAGCGGCTGCTCGTCCGGCGCGATCCCCCCGCCGTCGTCGTCTACCCGCACCCCGGGCTGCGGCGCGAGCACCTCGATCCGGAATTGGCGGCGGGCGTGGCGGTTGGCGTTGGAGAACAGCTCGCGCAGCAGCATCGGCAACAGCTGCAGGTCGGCGCTCACCATCACCGGCGTGGCCGGCCAGGTGGTGTCGACCTCGATCCGCCGCCGCAGCTCGGCGGTGACGAAGGTGGCGAGGGTGTCGCGGGTCAGCGCGACCAGATCGACCGGCTGCAGCGTCGCTTCCAGCCCGTTGCCGATGCGCGAGGCGAGGCTGAGCCGATCGGCGAGGCCGACCAGCCGACCCACCGCGCGCTGCGACAGGGTCAGCATCAGCGTTCGATCGGCCGGGCTGAGGTCGGCCGGCTCGCCCATCAGATCCGCCAGCGTGCTGGTGACGACATTGAGCGGCGACCTCAGGTCGTGCGCCAGCTGGGCGAGGAAGCGGGGGTTGAAGGTGGGCAGGGTCACGAGGGGGGAGCCGCGGGCTCGATTCGATCGAGCATCCGATAGAGCGTACGCCGATCGACGCCGAGAATCTGGGCGGCGCGGGTCTTGTTTCCGCTCAGCAAGG
>JAGSPQ010000932.1 GCA_018262385.1 Myxococcaceae bacterium
GACTCATGCGCTGCGCACCTTCATCGTCTCGCGCGGCGCGCAGGCGACCTTCAGCCCGCTCCCGCCGGGAAGCGCCGCGCCGCAGGGGCCCTGGCTGGTCGAGGCGGTCAGCACCGCCTGCGCCGGCGTCTCGGCGCTCGAGCAGCGAATCATGGACGAGCGGCTGAAGAAGGCGACCACCCTCTCGGTCGACCCCGATCTGGCGTCGCTGTTCGAGCGCGTCGGGTCCGCGGCGGACCTGCGGATCCTGCGGGCGATCGTCGCCAACCGCGTCGAGCCGTCGGGCCTCGCCACCCACCTCGAGCTCAGCCAGGAGGCGATCGATGCGGGGCTCAAGGAGCTGGTGCGGCGCGGTGTGGTGAGGCTGTAGGGCAAACGATCATGAGTGACGGCCCCAAGATCCTCGGCATCGATCCGGACAGGGCGGCGCAGCTTCCGATCGCCGCCGCGTTCAATCAGGCAGGTCTGTTCTACCGCTTCATCGGTGAGCCGAAGAAGGTGCTCACCGCGCTCAACCAGCTCAAGCCGTCGGTGCTGGTGCTCTTCGAGGAGATCGGCTCGGAGCTGGTCGACGCGGTGCTCGACCTGGTGTCGGCCGACGTCGCCTGGGCCCACCTGCCGATCGTGGTGATCGCCAACGACGTCGCAGATCGCACCTTCGTGCTCGGGCTGCGCACCGGAGTGGTGGCGGTGCTCCCCCGCCCCTTCGACCCGGCCAGGCACCCCAGCGGGCTGCGCCACATCCTCACCGAGCTTTCGACCCGCCAGGGCAGCACCAGCGGCACCTCGGACTCGAAGCAGCTGGCGCGGCTGGTCGAGCACCTGCGCAAGACCCGCCGCTCGGGAGCGCTCACCTTCGATCCCCGCACCCCCAACGAGGGCCACGCGACCTTCCTGCTCGGCAAGCTCGAGAAGGCCACCTTCAAGAAGCTCTCTGGGGTGGAGGCGCTGGTCTCGATGGTGGCGCAGCCCACCGCCCAGTGGAGCTTCGCCGAGGTCCACGGGGCGGGCGGCGACGGCGCGGGGGTGGTGATCGAGGTCGGCGAGAGCGACGCGAGTGCCGAGGAAGAGGTGGTGGTCGGCACGATCGAGGCGGAGATCACCGACCCGTTCGAGATGCCGTTCGAGGCGACGCCCGAGCCGACGGCGCCGGTCGCTTCGATGGGAGCCCAGCTGCTGCTCGTCGATGACGACGAGGGGCTGTGCAAGATGTTCTCGACCCTGTTCCGCAAGCACGGCTTCACGGTGACCAGCGCCCAGGACGGCTTTGAAGGGCTGGAGGCGGCGCGGACAGGGAACTTCGACGCGGTGATCGCCGACCTCAACATGCCGCGGATGGATGGGTGGGGCATGCTGCGGATGCTGCGCGACGACTTTCGGACCCGCGAGGTGCCGGTGGCGTTTCTCAGCTGCCACGACGACTACCGCGACGGGCTGAAGGCGATGAACGCCGGAGCGCAGGGCTACTTCAGCAAAGGCACCCGAATGGACGCGCTGGTGGGCCAGGTGCGCAAGCTGCTCGAGCCCCGGGTGAAGACCGCGCTGCAGATCATCGAGGGCGTCGACTTCCAGTGCGAGGTGGGCCAGGTCGGCCCCCAGTGGCTGCTGGCGGAGCTCGAGACCCGGCACTTCGACGGGCGGATCGAGGCGAAGGACAACTTCGCCGGCTACCAGCTCTACTTCCAGGGCGGCCGCTGCGTGCACGCCACCGCGGTCGCTGGCCGGTACGCCGCCGAGGGCGAGCGGGCGTTCAACGCGATCATCGGCTCGCGGAATGCGGAAGGGATCGTGCGGTTTGGAGCTGCACAGACTCCCCAGACCCTGCACTTCCCGACCCGGGAGCAGATCGCGCGCGCCTGCGCGACGTTGACCGAGAACGAGCAGCGGATGCGCGAGGGCCTGCTGGTCTCCGCGACCGAGATTGAAGTGAACGAAGACCTCTATGCGATCTACGGGAAGGTGGGGCCCACCCAGTGGCTCGAGGTCGCGCGGCTGATTTGCGAGGAGCGTGTGCCCCCTCGCGAGGTGATCTCCCGCATCGACACTTCGCCCATCGAGGTGGAGGAGACCCTGAAGGATCTCCTCCGCCGCGGTGTGGTAACGCTCAAACGGTTGTGAATGGAATCAAATCGCTCGACGCTGCGTGGCGTAGGCCTCGATCCCCATCTGGGGAGCCATCGCCAGCTCGTTGAGCGGGCACTTCATGCAGGTGAAGCTCTGCCAGCCACGACGAACTGCCTCGTCGAGACAATTGTCGTAATGCGAGCAGTTGAGGTTCCGGTGAGTTTCAACTCCAGCCCTCTTGGGCCCGGCCTCTGGATTGATGCTCTGCGGCAACTCAGTCGGAAACGGCTTCATTCGGTTATGGCCTCCCTCGACTTCGAAACTTCCCCCCGACGGGACTCCTGGTCTTTGCTCCCTCTCCCCTTTCGAAAAAACGGCCTTTCGAATGGCGCCCCAACCACGGGCGTCGTGCGGCGAGGGAGGCTTTAGCTACCTCGGAACACCGATGTCAAACCACCGACCCCACATCCGTAGATTATTCGTCACTGCCCTGTTGCTCGGTGGTGCCGCTGCCGCCCAATCCTCCGAGCTGATCGAGGCGGTGCGGGTGCATCGCCCGACGGCGCTGAGCACCGCCAGGGCCGAATTGTCGGCCTGCCTGGCGACGGTGGCGAAGGCGCCGGCCTGTGCGGACGCGGAGAGGCTTTCACTGTTAACCGGGATGCTGCAGCT
>JAGSPQ010000152.1 GCA_018262385.1 Myxococcaceae bacterium
CGCCTGCGCGCCGAGATCCGCCGGGTCCACGCCGCGCCGCGCCAGCTCGTCCTCTCGCTCCACACCGGGCTGGAGGCGATCGACGCGCTCGGGATCTGGCGCCTGGGCGGCTGCGTCGAGCTGTCCGGTGAGCTGGCCTCGGGCCGCACCAGCCTCGCCCTCAAAGCGGTCGCCGCCGCCGGCCACGAAGGCCGCCTCTCCGCCTGGGTCGACGGCCCCGGAGAGCTCTACCCGCCGGCGGCGCTCAGCCTCGGGGTGCACCTCGAGCGGCTGCTGATCGTCCGCCCCAAAGCCCCCGGGCAGCTCGTCTGGTCCGCGGTGCAGCTGCTGCGAAGCGGCGCGTTCACCTGCGTGGTCCTCGATCTCAACCGCACCGGGGTCCGGCTCTCGCTGCCCGAATCGAAGAAGCTGTCGGACGCCGCCCGCACCGGTGGCGCGCTGCTGGTGCTGCTCACCGCCCAGGAGGCCCAGGCCGAAGGGCTGGTGCGGCTGGTGCTGACCACTCCCGCCGCGCCCACCGTGCGGCTGGCCGAGGCGCCGCTGACGGCTCCCGGCGAGTGCTTCGAGGTCGAGGTCGCCCACAGCCGCACCGGGGTCGGCCGCCGCCTTCAGCTGCAGCGCGGAGGGCTCTGCGTCGGCGCCGCGCCCCGGCTGCGCCGCTGCCCGCACGTCGAGGCCACCTGGGACGAGCCGACCGCGATCGAGCCGTTCGTCCGGCGAAAGAAGAACCTCCAGCGCGAGGGGTACCAGCCGCCGAATCGTCCGGTGGGGGAGGCGGCGCCCACTGTTGGCCGTGGGATTCGCAACGGCCGTCCGGGGCGCGACGCTCCCCACGCGCCGCTGCGGCAGCTGCTGGGCGTCGACCGCCCCGGATGAACCGATGCGCCTGGGCTACCTCCACTTCCCGCGGTTTCCCGTGCAGCGGCGCGTGCGCGAGACCCCCTCGCTCTCGGGCCGCCCGCTGGTGCTCTGGGCCGATGAGCGCGGGGTGCAGCGGGTGAGCTTCGCCTCCAGCACCGCGCTCAAGGCCGGCGTCCGCCCCGGCCAGACCGTCGCCTCCGCCGGAGCGCTCGTCCCCGGCCTCCACCGCCTGCCGTACTCCCCCCTCGACGAGGCGCAGGCGCTCGCCTCGCTGGGCGAGGCGCTGATGGTGCTGACTCCCGGCTTTCAGATCGATTCCCCCGAGGGGCTGTGGGTCGACGCCTCGGCCGCGCCGCTCGAGGGAGGAGAAGGCCCCTGGCTGGAGGCGGTGCTCGCCTTCTGCCAGCAGCTGGGCTGGGTCGGCCGGGGAGTGATCGGCAGCGAGCGCTTCACCGTCCAGGCGCTGGCGCGCTTCTCGACCCAGCCGGCGAGCGTGGTCGAGCCCCACGGCGGCGCCCGCCTGTCCCCCCTGCCGCTGCAGGCGCTCGCTCGCGCGCTGGGGCCCGGAGGCGTCGAGCCGCTGGCGGGCCTGGGCCTCACCACCCTGGGCGAAGTGGCTGCGCTCCCCGCCGGCGCGGTCTCGGCCCGCTTCGGTCATGAAGGAACGCTGGCCGCCCAGCTCGCCCGCGGCGCCGACGACTCGCTCTTCACTCCCGACCCGCTGCCCGAGGTGCTCCACGAGGCGATCGCGCTCGACTGGCCCGCCGAGGCGCTCGAGCCGCTGCTGTTCGCGCTCAAGTCGGCGGTCGATCGGCTCTGCGCCCGGCTGCAGGGCCGCAAGCTCGCCGCGGTGCGCCTCACCGTTCGCCTCGATCTCGAGCGGGTCGAGAGCTCGCGAGGAGCCAATCCTTCGGTCGCGCTGATCCTCGCCCGCCCCTCGGCCCAGGCCCGGCTGCTGGTCGAGCTGATCCGCCACCGGCTCACCGATCTCACCGTGCGCCGGCCGATCTGCGCGCTCTCGGTCACCATCGACGAGGCCTGCGCCGACGACGGCCGGCAGCTCAACCTCGGCGATGCGCCCGAAGGAGAGGCCGCCCTCGAGGTGGTGCTGTCGCGGCTGCAGAGCGCGCTGGGGGAAGAGGCGCTGTTCGGCGCCGAGCTGGTCGACACCCATCGGCCCGAGGCGGCGTGGAAGGAGAAGCGCTTCGCCCTGTCGGCCGCCCCCGAACGATCGCTGGGCTGGTGGGAGTCTGCGCAGCGGCCGCCGGTGGGATCGTCCCTCGACTGCGCTCGGGATGAACGGGGGGGGCCCGGTCAGCAGCGTGGGCTCGGTGAGCAGAGTGGTCTGGATGAACCGGGTGCGGAACCCCGTTCACCCCGTGAGAAGTCGCGGGACGGTGACAGCGAGTCTCGTCTCGACCGTCCCTCGACTTCGCTCGGGATGAACGGGGGGACCCTCGCCGCGAGCCAGCTGCTCGAGCGCCCCGCGCGACTGCTGCGCGAGCCGGCCCCGCTGCCCGCCGAGCTCACCCCCGAGGGGGCGCTGCTGTCCTTGAGCCTGCTCGGCCGCAAGCGCCGGGTCACCGCGCTGTTCGGCCCCGAGCGGCTGGCCGGCGAGTGGTGGACGGAGCAACCCTACGCGCGCGACTACTACCGGGTGGTGCTCGAGGGGGTCGGGCCGCTGTGGATCTTCCGAGACGGGCGCGATGGCCGCTTCTACGCGCAGGGTGTCTTCGATTGACACCACCCACACCCACCACGGCTTCCTGACCGGAGCCGCGGCGCCGGAAGTGGCCGTCGCCCGCGCTGCCGAGCTCGGGCACGACGCGCTGGCGATCATCGACGACGACGGCCTCTACGGCGTGATCAAGGCCCACCTCGCCGGCAAGGAGCACCGGGTCCGGGTGATCACCGCCAGCACGATGACGCTGATCGGCGACGGCGCTGCGCCGGTGACCGAACGGCCCGCCGATCATCCCCACCGGATCATCCTCTTCGCCGAGAACGCCGTGGGCTACGCCAACCTCTGCGAGCTGATCTGCCAGAGCCGGCTGGCGCACCCCAAGGGCGAAGCCGGCATCGACTGGCGCTCGATCGCCGCGCGCGCCGAAGGGCTGTCCGCGCTGGCGCCGTACCCCGACGCGCTGCACCGGGTCGCGCCGCTCGCCGAGGCCTTTCCCCACCGCTTCTACGTCGGAGCGATCCGCGCCTTCTGCGCCGGCGACGAAGATCGCCTCCACCGCGCCCGCGCCCTGGGCGTGGAGCTCGGCGTGCCGCTGCTCGCCCACACCGACGCGCACACCGCCTTTCGATCGCAGCAGCCGCTGCAGGACGTCGCCACCGCGATCCGCCACCGCACCACCGTCGCCGCCGCCGGCCGCAAGCTGTTCCCCAACGCCGAGCGGACGCTGAAGTCGACCGCCGAGCTGCTGCAGCTGTTCCCCGATCTTCCCGAGGCGGTGCACCGCGGCGCCGAGCTCGCCGGCCGCTGCACCTTCAGCCTCGACGAGCTGAAGTACGAGTTCTCGCGCGAAGAGCTGCCGCCCTGGGTCGATTCCCCCCAGGCCTACCTGCAGCAGCTGGTCGAGCAGGGCCTCCACTTCCGCTACCCGGCCGGGATTCCCGACGACGTGCGCCGGCAGATCCGCAAGGAGCTCGAGCTGATCGCGGCGCTCGACTTCGCCGGCTACTTCCTCGCGCTGTGGGACATCGTCCGCTTCGCGCGCACGCAGGGGATCTTGTGCCAGGGGCGCGGCTCGGCCGCCAACTCCGCCGTCTGCTACGCGCTGCAGATCACCTCGATCGACCCGGTGCGAATGGGGTTGCTGTTCGAGCGCTTCCTCTCGATGGAGCGCCGCGAGCCGCCCGACATCGACGTCGACTTCGAGCACGCCCGCCGGGAAGAGGTGATCCAGTACGTCTACGGCAAGCACGGCCGCCACCGCGCGGCGATGGTGAGCGAGATCATCAGCTACCGCGGCCGCTCAGCGGTGCGCGACGTCGGCAAGGCGCTCGGCCTCTCGCTCGACCAGGTCGATCGGCTCGCCAAGGCGCTCGACATCGAGGAAGAGGTCGGCGCGTTCCAGCTGCGCAACGCGGGGGTCAACCCCAATGATCTGAAGGTCCGGCAGACGGTCGCGCTCTCCCGCGAGCTGGCCGGCACGCCGCGGCACCTGTCGATCCACGTCGGCGGGTTCGTGATCACCCACAGCCGGCTCACCGCGCTGGTCCCGCTCGAGAACGGGCGGATGAAGGATCGCACCGTCTGCCAGTGGGACAAGGACGATCTGTCGGCGCTCAACATCCTCAAGGTCGATCTGCTCGGGCTGGGGATGCTCAACGTCGTCGCTCGCTGCTTCGACTTCGTCCGCGGCCACGGCGGCGAGGCGCTGACGATGGCCACCGTCCCGCCTGAGGACCCGCGGGTCTACCAGATGCTCTGCGAGGCCGACGCGATCGGCGTCTTTCAGGTCGAGAGCCGGGCGCAGATGAACATGCTGCCCCGGCTCAAGCCGCGGTGCTTCTACGACCTGGTGATCGAGATCGCGATCATCCGCCCCGGGCCGATCGTCGGCGACATGGTCCACCCGTTCCTGCGCCGGCGCGACGGCCTCGAGGCGGTGACCTACCCGTCGCCCGACGTGAAGGACATCCTCTCGCGCACCCTGGGGGTGCCGCTGTTCCAGGAACAGGCGATGAAGCTGGCGATGGTCGCCGCGGGCTTCTCGCCGGGCGACGCCGACGGGCTGCGCCGGGCGCTGTCGAACAAGCGCGCCGAGCTGCTGCTGCCCCAGTACCGCGAGCGCTTCATCGAGGGCTGCGTGTCCCGCGGCTACGATCGCAACTTCGCCGAGCGGTGCTTCAAGCAGTTCGACGGCTTTGCCCACTACGGGTTTCCCGAGAGCCACTCGGCGTCGTTCGCGCTGATCGCCTACGTCTCGTCCTGGCAGAAGCGCTACCACCCGGCGGCGTTCTGCGCCGCGCTGCTCGACGCCCAGCCGATGGGCTTCTACGCGGTGCACACCCTGGTCGACGACGCCCGCCGCCACGGGGTCGAGGTGCGCGGCCTCGACGTCAACCGCAGCGACTGGAACTGCACCCTCGAGGGGCCGCCGGCGATCTGCGCTCCGGCAGAGGGGCCGCCGTCCGAGTGGGGGAAGGGGGGCCCGGCGCTGCGGCTGGGGCTGGAGCTGGTGCGCGGGCTGCGCGAGGACTCGGCGAAGCGGGTGAGGGAGGCGCGGGGCAGGGGGCCCTTCTCCTCGGTCGGAGAGCTCGCCCGCCGGGCGCGGATCCCCCGCTTCGAGCTGACCCGCCTCGCGCTCGCCGGCGCGCTGGGCTCGCTGTGTCCCAGCCGCCGCGAGGCGCTGTGGGAGATCCACGCCCTGGGGCCGCTGGAAGAAGACGACCTGTTCTTCGGCCTGCCGATGGATGAGCAGGCGGTGCCGCTGCCGAAGATGAGCGCGCGCGAGCGGGTCTCCACCGACTACGAGACGATCGGCCTGTCGCTCGAGTTCCACCCGATTGCGCTGCTGCGGCCGCAGCTGAACGCGCTCGGGGCGCTCACCGCCGCCCAGCTCCAGCAGGGCAAGAGCGACCAGCAGGTGAAGGTCGGAGGGCTGGTGATCGTCCGCCAGCGCCCGCCCACCGCCAAGGGGTTCACCTTCCTCTCGGTCGAGGACGAGACGGGGATCGCGAACTTCGTCATCACCCCAGCGCTGTTCGACAAGTACCGCCGCGAGCTCACCGGCACCGCGCTGGTGCTCGGCGAGGGGCGCCTGGAGCGGGAAGGGAAGGTGGTGAACCTGAAGATTGAACGGATCTCGCGGCTCGAGCCGGAGCTCGACTGAAGCCGCCACCGGCGGCGGCTGGAACCGAGGCGAGCCCCTGTGCGAGCCTCCAGCCTCGGATGCGCGCCTTCCTGTTCAGCGGAGTATTGGCGCTCAGTTCGTGCGCGCCGTCGCTCGAGGGCCTGCATGGCGACTGCTCGTCATCGATGAAGGCGAACGAGCCCGACCCCTCGAAGTGTGCGTTCGGCCAGCGCTGCGTCAGCGGCGGCGGCTTCACCGGAGAGGCGATCTTTCGGTGCGAGATCCTCTGCCCGAATGGAGCGGCCGATTGCCCTGCAGGGCTCGGCTGCGCCAGCGAGATGTCGGATAGGCTGAACGCGCCGGTCTGCCTCTGACCAGCGGTGGCCATACATCGAAGGGCGAGCGGAGGTGGAGGTTGGGACCACCGCCCAGCGGGGGTGGAGCACTCCACCTGCCGCGATTGAATGTCAGCCCCCCGTGGTTGGCTGCGCGACGTGGAAGGAGACAAGCGGAGACTTCTCGACGAGCGCAGCCGGGTTCAGCTCGGGCTGGTGACGCGTGCGCAGGTGCTCGAGGCGGGCTACTCGTCCTCGGCGATCGACCGTCGGCTGGCGAGTGGTGAGTTCGAGCCGGTGTGTCATCGGGTGTACCGGATGAGGGGTGGGCCGGCGGAGTCTGCACCGCAGAGTCTGCTCGCCGCGTGTCTGAGTCTGGGCAGCGGAACGGTCGCGTCGCATCGAAGCGCGGCCTGGCTCTGGGGCCTCGACGGCTTCAATGCGGTTCCGCGGCTGCTCGAGGTGACGACGCTGCATGGCCGGCGGGTGGTGTTGCCGCAGTTCAAGATCCACCAGCGCCGCGAGGCCCTCACGGAAGGGTACACCCACAGGGCGGGAGTGCCGGTGACGGTGCTGACGCGCACGCTGCTCGATCTGGCGCCGGTGCTGAGCGAGGCGGCGCTCGAGATCGCGCTCGACTCGGCGGCGCGGGGCAGGCCCGAGTTCTTCTTCGAGTTGGACGAGTTCCTCTGCGGAATCAGCGCGTCGGGCCGAAAAGGAATCAACCGGCTGAGCGAGGTGCTGAAGCTCCGAATCGGAGGCGCCGCCACGGGGAGCCCGTTCGAGACCGAGCTGTTCCAGGTTCTTCGGCGCGCGGACATTCCGTTGCCGATCCTCCAACTGCCGGTGTTCAAGGAGCCGGATCGTCCGTTCGTTCACATCGACTTCGCGTGGCCGAGCCGGATGATTGCGTTGTTCCCCGATGGAGGCAGCTATCACCAGGCGCGACGCCGGGCGCGGCTGGATGCTTCGCAGCGGCTGGAGTTGATCAAGCTGGGGTGGAAGCCGATCGTGTTGATGCCGGGGATGTTGAAGGACCCGGGGTGGATCGCCTCGTTCGCCGAGCTGTTCTGGCCGGCGGATCCGACGGCGGAGCTGTGACGGGGAGAGGGATCGGAAACGAAGCAGCGCGCCGGGGCGGGCACCGAGACAGCGCGGGGGATGCGGGGGACGAACGTGCGAGCCAGTCTCGCGGCGCCCAGAGGTTCGCGAGGGGGCGGCGTGGCGGGCATTGGCGAGGCGAGGCAGGCAACAAGGGGTTGCTTTGACGGGGCACCGCGTGCGGCGCGACGTCCGCCAGCGCCTGCAGCAGCAAGTCGGTCGGCCCTTCCGCCCCCTGCCAATGCCCGCAACGCCGCGGCCGGGATGACCTCTGGGCGATGGGCCCCCCTGGGTCGTTCGTCGCCCGCATCTCCCGATGCGGCAGGGTGTTCGCTCGTCTGCGCGGTTTCGGCTTCGTCCTGACGACCGGCCTCGGTCCATCGACTCTCGAAGCGT
>JAGSPQ010000933.1 GCA_018262385.1 Myxococcaceae bacterium
CGGTGCCGAGGCCGAAGACCGCTCCGCCCCAGGTGTTGAGCACCACCGAGCCGTACTTGAGCTCGACGATCGCCTGCTCCACCGCCGCCTTCCCCGCGGGGTCGGCGAGGGTCGAGGGGTGGACGATCAGCGTCGCGCAGAGGGTGCCCCAGACCTTCTCGTTGACGAACTTCACCGCCTGCTCGAGGAAGCCGGCCGCGTCGGGCGGCTCGAAGCTGGTCTCCGACAGCACGGTGCACCACGGCTCCTGCGACCACACCCGGTCCTTCGCGTCGTTCGGATCCAGCCCCGAGATGATCGCGTAGGGCAGCTGCCCGCTCTTCGCCTCGCCGACCAGCTTCACGTTGCTGCGGCCGTCGGTGAACTGCTTCCAGCGCTGCTCGGCGCCCGGGTAGTAGGCGGTGCGGACCCCGCCCTTGCCGATGTTGCTCTCGATCAGCTCCATCAGCCGCGCCCGCCCCGACCACGGCTTGCTGGTGATCAGCAGCTTGGCCGAGTTGCAGTTGAACGAGGCGTTGTTGCAGACCTGCCCGGCGATGTTGCCGGCCTGAAACACGAGGCTGCCCTCGTCCCACGCGCCCGGCACCACGATCACCGGCGAGATGTTCCCCAGCTCGCTCGAGATCGCCTTCGTCAGCAGCGGCTCGTTCTTCGAGCGGCGGGCGGCGGCGTCGGGCCCCATCCCCCACACCATCGCGTCGTGGGTCTTGTCCGAGCCGGTGATGTGGATCTCGTCGATTCCCGCGTGCTTCGCGAGGTAGGCGCCCTCTTCGGCGCCGCCGTAGACGATCGAGAGAAAGCCGCGGGCGACCAGCGGCTGGAAGGCGCGCTCGATCAGCGGCCCGAGGTAGGCGTTGACCGGGTTCATCTTCAGAACGCAGGCGGTGCCCTCGACGAACATCTTGTAGACGACGTCGGTGGGCGGAATCGCGTTCACGTTCCCGGCGCCGAGCACCAGGCAGACCCGGCCCTGGTGGGGCTTCTTGAAGAAGCTCGCCTGGCGATCTTTGAGGTTCTCCCGGGTGACCCCCTTCTCCATGTAGACCTCGCCCACGTGCTTGGCGAGCAGGGTCGAGTCGAAGCCGTTGGTCGGGAACACCTTCACCGCGATCCGCCCATCGGGGAGATCCCGGATGTCCGAGGGCTTGATCCGCGGCGCGCCGTACTGCTTCACCTCGCGCAGCGCCTCCTCGGTGAGGCGGATCACCCGGATGGTGACCATCGGCCCGCCGAGCCACTCTTCGCCCGCCATCGGCGAGCTGAAGTCGATGCCCTTGGCCGCGCACGAGAGCTTCACGCTCTCTTCGGCGATCTCGCGGTAGCCCAGCCGCATCCGCTCCAGCAGCGAGATCCGATCGTCGATCGACAGCCCGGCGAATTCCCTGCCCGCGGCGCGGACTTTGGCGATCGAGGCGTCGAGCGCAGGGAACGGCATCGCAGGCGGAATGGAGACGGCGGCAGCGGACATGTGGGGACCCCTTGGTCAAACACCGATAACCGGCGGACCCTACCGTTGCGAGCGCCTGGAAGTCACTCCAGCTGGCGGAGCACCGCCGCGGCCTCGTGCTTCGAGTTGCAGCCGAGGAAGAGCACCTTCTGCACGTCGTCCGCCCCGCCGTTCTCGGCCAGCGCCACGACTCGGGGTCTGGCGCGAACCAGCTTCAGCTCGCCGACCGCCTCGAGCGCGCCGACCCGCCACTCGCAGCGGCGGTGATCGATCAGCGAGATCAGCCGGTCTTCCGCCGCCGAGCTGCCCTGCTGCACCGCCGACTTGTAGTGGCGCAAGGCGCCGGGGTCGTCGCGGGCCTCCTGCAACCGGCCGCTCCAGTACTGCTGTTTGGGCCGGTTCTTCTCTTCCCCCAGCAGCTTGAGCACCGCCTCGATCTTCGCCTTCTTCTCTTCCGGACCCGCCTGCTCCACCGCCACCACCGCGCGCTCGAGGGAAGAGGTCGTCAGCCAGCGCACCGCTGAGCCGGCCAGCAGCAGCGCCACCACCAGCATCCCGATTTTCGCCGCCGGGCGGACGAGCTTCATCGAGCGGGCGCCGTCGAGCGTGCTCATCTCCTGCACCGCGCGCTTCATCAGCTCTTCGCCGCCGTGCATCGCCTTGCTGGTGAGCTCCACCGCCCTGGCGGTCAGCTCGGCGCCCGTTCCGTCGGGCATCTTCGACAGCCCGAGGTTCCCATAGGGAGGGGCGTCCTCGCCCGTCGACGGCGCCGCCGTCCCCGACACCACCGGCGCCACCCGGTAGGGCGCGTGGGGCACCTTGAAGACCCGGATCTTCCCCGGAATCCCCTTCAGCTCGAACAGCCCGACTTCCTCCGAGGGGACCTCGGCCTTGTTCATCGCCAGGTAGACCGACTCGGTGAGGAAGACGTCGCCCGCGTCGGCGAGGCCCTCGACCCGGGAGGCGATGTTCACCGGCTCGCCGAAGACGTCGTTGTTCTCCAGCCGCACCTCGCCGCAGTTGATCGCCACCCGCACTTCGATGCGGTCGTCTGCTGCGAGAGTCCGGTTGTGGACCCACAGCTTGTCCTGCAGCGCGACGCCCGCCAGCACCGCCTGGGTGGGGGACTCGAAGGTGACGAGGAAGGCGTCGCCGATCTCCTTGATGATCTTCCCGTGAAACGCGCGGAACACCGGGGCGAGCAGGTCGTGGTGGGTCCGCAGCAGGGTCTGGTTCTGCTCGAGGGTCTGGCGGCTGGTCCGCTCGGTGAAGCCCTTGATGTCG
>JAGSPQ010000934.1 GCA_018262385.1 Myxococcaceae bacterium
ACACTCACCGCATCGGCCGCCGCGTTGCCGAGAATCCAGTCGCCGGTCGCCCCGTCGAGCGCCACCCCGGTGCCCCGGTTCATCATGTAGGAGACCTGAAAGCTCTCGACGTCCACGGCGATCGGGTCGAAGTCCGTAGCCGAGGTGCCGACGTTGGCCTCGATCAGGTTGTGGTAGGCGACGAGGAAAGGCCGGATGTTCCCCGCGATGCCGAGGGGGATGACGCGCAGCCGGACTTCGCGAACCAACATGATGTACGGCGCCCGGATCCCGACCTCGAGGAAGCAGGGGGCCTGGACGGTGGTCTTGGGAATCGGAAAGCTGGTCGGGTTCGTCACGTCGTTCGCGCTGGCAACCGCGACCGAGGTGGCAGCCGGGACGATCGCCGCAGTGGTCCTGACCACCGCCCACTCCTGGGCTCCAGCGCACACGATCTGGATCAGCCGCCCCTGCTGGATGGGGATGTTGAAATTCGGGAGCCCGCCCGCGGTGGCGTCGATCGTCACCGCCGCCCCGCTGAAGGTGCCCCGCCTCAGGTACGAGGGGTCGCGGTACCGGAAGGCAAAGTCATCGGTGACGAACCCGATCATGGCGGCATTGCTGGTGCTCGCTGCCCCGATGAAGTTCGACTTGGGCGAGGGGGCATTGGCGGGGAGGTTGCCCGTGCTGATGTCGATCGCGAACCGCGGATCAATGCCGTACCCGATGAACTTGGTCAGGCGCTCGATGTACCCCGACGCCACCCGGCCGCTCTCGACCGCGGACTTCAGCTGAGCCTCGCGCTGGTAGATGGCCTGGGTCGCGGTGAAGGCCGCCGCGACCGAGAGCAGGATGATGATCGTAATCACCATCGAGGTCATCAACTCCAACAGGGTGAAGCCCGACGATCGGGGGGCTCTCACAGATTCACCAGCGTGCCGTTGCCGGTGGTCGGCGACGAGTTGTAGAGCCCGACCATCTGCTTGACGAAGATCCTCCGGCCGGTGTCCTTGGTCGAGACGATGACGGCGAAGGTGTCCGCGGCGGCCGACGGCAGGTACACCAGCACCCGGCGGAACGGCCCGTTGCCGCCAGCGTAGTCGTAAGGGAAGTCGTAGCTACCGACCAGCTTGTCGATCTGGGCCGCGCCGTTGTCGAACGCGTCGACATCGACGATGCACGCGCCGACGACCAGGGAGCCATCGAGGCCGTCGGTCAACGCCTTCAGCGTCGCGCTGGCGGAGCCCACCGGAATGCAGATCGCGCTGTTGCCAATCGGGCCAGCCGGCAGCAACAGCTTGGTGCGCCCCTGGGCCTCGAGGCCCAGCCGAATCTGAGCCGCCATCGAGGTGGCGCGAGCCAACCGCCCGGCGACCGAGTTCTGCTGAGAGGCGAAGAGGATGCCCTGCAGCGCGCCGAGGATCCCGATCACCAGGATCGCCATCGAGATCATGCCCTCGACCAGGCTCATCCCACGCCGACTCTTGGTTCGTTGACTCATGACGTTCCTCAAACCGTGCCGCACCCGCCGGGCCGCTTGGTCAGTCGAAGTCACCCTGCCATTCGGAGTTCGGCGCATCGGCAAGTGCGGATAGCAATGACCATTCCCCTTCGGGAACGCGAGCCAACGTCATGAAATCAATTGGCTTTCAGAGGCGACGATCGAGGCGCTCGAGGGCCTTCTTCCTTGCAACTATTACAGCCTCCTAAACCTTGCGATGTACGCAACCGGCGCCCATCAGCGCTGCGCGCCCACCAGCGGACCGCCCTCCTGCTGCGGTTGCGGCTCGAGCAGCTTCCCGTGGCTCAGGACTGAACGCGGGCCAGGGTCCGGCTCCACGACGGCCGCGCGAGCAGTCGCGCCCGGTAGGCCGAGAGCGCCTCGAACGGCGCGAGGTCCAGCCCGAACATCGGCAACACCGCCAGCAGCGAGAAGGCACAGTCGACCACCGTGAACCGCCCGAGGAGGAACTCCCGATCGCGGACCTGGTGCTCGAGGACGGCGAGCGCAGTGGTCAGCTTCTGCGTCTCGTCTGCGATCGACGCCGCCGCCCCACCCCCGGGCGCCATCCGCTGCGCGCCGAGCCGGGCCGCCGCCGGGCGCAGCTGCGAGATGGCGAAGTCCATCCATTGATCTGCGGCGCACGCTTCGGCGCCGGTGAAGGGCGCGTGCTGCCGCGCGAGGTGACGGATGATCGCGGCCGGCTCGAACACCGCCAGCTCCCCGTCGAGCAGCTGCGGCCCGATCCGCCCGAAGGCGCCCGAGAAGTAGCCATCGCCCACGCGCTCCAGCTCGTAGGGAACGGCGAGCTCTTCGAGGGCCATCACCACGTCCGGAGTGCGCAGGCAGCGCGCGGTGCTCTTGAGCCGGATCACGACTTCACCCTCCCGAGCGCCAGCGTGGTCCACGCGAGGCCGAGCCCGAATGCCAGGTGGCTGACGAAGCTCGAGCGCAGCAGCATCAGCTCGGGCGGGCCGTCCTTCCCGAAGGCGCCAAAGCCCATCGCAGGGAACATCAGCAACCAGGGAAGGAGGTTGGTCAGCGTCCCGAAGAGCACCGCCGCCAGCACCAGCGCGCCGGGCTCGAGCTTCCAGGGCAGCTGTCGCAGCAGCACCCAGAACACCCCGGTGAGAGTGAGGCCGATCAGGTAGTGCGAGGCCAGCGCAAGCGGGAGCCCTCCCTTCACGTCCGGCGCCTCGGTGATCGCGCGGTGCACCAGCTTTCCCTGGAACAGGTGGCCGAACCAGCG
>JAGSPQ010000935.1 GCA_018262385.1 Myxococcaceae bacterium
GGGAAGCAGGCTCACCCCCAGCGGCACCACCTCGGTGTCGAGCAGCGCTCCCGAGGCCGCCACCACCGCGGCCTTCAGGCCCGAGGTGCCCAGGTCGAACGCGAGGATGGTGGGCGCCGGCATCTGCGAGGGCGACTATCAGGAGAGCGCCCAGCGCTCCAGCTACGCGGTGCTCACCGGCGAGAAGGGCCGCCCCAGCGAGGTGCTCGATTTTGACGTATGCGTAATCATTCCGTTATTCACCACGGTGCTTTTCACCGCGGCAGCCGCAGGTGAGGCAGGCGCCGGGCCCGACGCGTCTGGGACCGGGCGGGCCTCCCGGGACTACGCTGCGCGCGTGCTTCCCTCGCTTCGCGACCTGGTGCTCGTGCGGCCCTTCCGGTGATCGCGCTCGTGCTGCTCTCGATCCTCCAGGCGGATCCTGCCGCCCTCGCTGCCGCCGCCGAGAAGTCGGCGTCGGAGGGGCGCTGGGCCGACGCCGTCGCGCAATACCAGGCGCTGGTGCGCGCGCGTCCCGAGGACGCTGGAGCGCTCTACAACCTCGCCGCCGCGCTCGCCCGCTCGGGCCAGCCGGAACCCTCGCTCGACGCGCTCGAGCGGGCGGTCGCCGCCGGCTTCCACATGGGCGCCTACCTGGCGGCCGACCCGGACTTCGAGCCGGTGCGGACGTCGGCGCGCTTCCTCCGCGCGGTCGAGCGGGCGAAGGCGCTCGAGGCGGGCGTGCGCGAGCGGCGGCAGAAGGCGGACGAGGCGGTGCGGCGCGCGGAGGAGGCGATCGCCCGCGGTGATCTCGCGGCCGCGCGGACGGCGCTCCCCCAGACGGCGGCCGACGTCGCCGAGCCCACCCGCTACCTCTTCGCCGCCGCGTGCGTCGCCACCGCCGAGCAGGCCGCCGAGCTGCTCGGGCGGGCCCTCGACGCCGGCTTCGTCGACCTCCCTGCCGTCGAAGCCGCGAAGTGCTTCGCCGCGCTGCGCGCCTCGCCGGGGTGGAAGGCGCTGCGCCAGAAGCTCGCCGACAGCCGGCGCACGGTGGTCGAGGCGGCCCGCGCGGGGCTGGTCGAGAGAGGGCAGGGGGCGCCGATCGTCGCCCTGCACGGCTACGGTCAGGATGCCCCGGACTTCGCCGAGCGCCTCTCGAAGCTCGCGCCGGGATCGCGGGTGATCGCCGCCCGCGGGCCCGTCGACACCGGGGCAGGACGAGGCTGGGTCGATCTGCAGCGGACGCAGGCGGTGCTCGACGTCGCGCTCGAGCGGGCGAAAGATCGGCCGCTGCTGCTGGGCTTCTCCCAGGGAGGATGGCTGGGCCTTCGCGCAGGGCTGACGCACCCGACGCGCTACTGCGGAGTGGTGGCGATCGCGACCAGCCGCTTCGAGCCGCCGCCGCTCGAGGGCGCGCGGAAGGCGGGGCTGAAGGTCGCGCTGGTGGCGGGCAGCGCTGACCCGGCCGCGGTCGCCGCGGCCCGCCTGGCCGAGCAGCAGCTGACCGCCGCCGGAGTGCCGGTGCGCGTCTTCATCGCCACGGGACTGGGCCACGAGCTGCCTGACGCGAAGCTGCTCGCCGAGGCAATCGCGTTCGCCGCAGGGCGCCCAACGGCGGAGGATCGGAAGTAGGATCGCGCGCCATGCGGATCAGCCCTGTGGGTGTGGTGCTCCTTCTCGTGGCGTGCTCTGGAAAACCCCCCTCGTCCGGATCCTGCAAAGTCGATGGCGATTGTGGCGGCGGGACGGTCTGCCTTGCCGACACCTGCATCCAGACCTGCAGCGCCAGCCGCCTCTGCTCAGACGGCAGCGCGTGTGTCGACGGAGTCTGCGGCGGCGCGGCCGGCTGCGGCACCGGCCCGGAGTGTGACGGTGGCACCTGCGTGAAGGGCGCCTGCTACTCCGACAACTGCTCCGGCACCGTCTGCCCGCCCGGGCAGGTCTGCGACAACGCGCGCTGCATCGAGACGTCCTGCGTCGGAGTGGCCTGCCCTCCCGGCTCGGAGTGCGCCGGCGGGGTCTGCATCAGCCAGACCTGCAACGGGGTTCCCTGCCCGAGCGGCATGGTCTGCAGCGCCGGCGCCTGCGTCGACAGCACCTGCGTCGGCAAGACCTGCCCGGCGAACGAGCAGTGCGCCAATGGGGTGTGCCGGCCGACGGCGTGCGGCGTGACCACCTGCGGCGTGGGCCAGGTCTGCGAGGCGAACGTGTGCATCTCGGCGAAGTGCGCGGGCATCACCTGCCAGCCGGGCGGGGTCTGCATCGACGGCACCTGCCGCTTCGTCGGCTGCGGCAGCGCGGAGTGCAACGCCAGCTACGTCTGCACTGGCGCGGCGCAGTGCAGGTCGGGCTCGTGCGCCAACACCGTCTGCCCCGCTGGCCAGCTGTGCAACGGAGGAAAGTGCTTCGCCACCTCGTGCACCAGCGGCCCGTGCGCCGCGGGCGAGGTCTGCGACAACGACGTCTGCACCCCGCTGGACTGTGCGGGCGTCGTCTGTGCTGCGGTCGATCGCTGCGCCGCGGGAGGCACCTGCCTGCCCCGAAGCTGCAACGGCGCGCTGTGTCCGGGCATCTGGGTCTGCAGCGCCAACCAGTGCACCGATCCGCGGTGCGTCGGCACCAGCTGCCCGGCCGGGACGGTGTGCAGCCTCGGCACCTGCTGGCCCCGGGATCCTCCCACCGGGCCCGGGTGCGGCGCGGGCCGGGCCTTCGTGCGAGGCGCCTGCCGCGAGCTGACCTGCGAGGGGAT
>JAGSPQ010000936.1 GCA_018262385.1 Myxococcaceae bacterium
GGGACGCCCTGCGCGCTGCGCATCTTCGCTCCGGAAACCGGCTTCGCAGCGGGATCGAGGCTGCAAGCTTCGAACCGGTGGCAGCCTCGGCCGATTGAACCTGCTATCGGTGCCGGGCCCGCCCTTCTAGACTTTGGAGCCCGGTGACCCACTTCGGCCGATGCGTCTGGAAGCTGCAGTGCCCCGGGCCCGGGAAGGTGGGGCAGGCTGGCTCGAGGCCTGGCCGGTGAAGAACGACGCTCCCGCCGCCGCCTCCCCGCAGGCGACCCTCACCGACCTGCCGCCGGTCGAGTCGAGCTCCGACCCGGCTGCCGAGCGCACCGACGTGACTTCCAAGAGCCTGGACCCGGTCGCTCCGACGGGGACCCAGGAGGTCGAGGCACCGCCGGCGTCCAGCTCGGCCACCGCGGTCGTGCTCTCGCCGGTGGTGACCCGGGCGCCCGTTAGCCGCGCGCGACCCGGGCCCGCCCGATGGGTGCCAATCGTGGGCGCCCTCGGCTTCCTCGCCCTCGGCGCGGGCCTGTTCTTGCTCGATGCGAGTGGAGAGGCCGCGTCAGGCGAGCTGACCGAGCTGCTGGTCAGCTCGAACCCGCCGGGCGCGATGGTGACCCTCGATGGCCGGCCGCTGTCGAGCCGCACCCCGTTCTCGATCGAAGCGGTCGCCACCGATCGGTCTCACCTGGTGATCATCGACCTTCCCGGTCACGTCCGCTGGACCCAGCGGGTGAAGCTGACGCCGGGCGCCGCGAACAAGGTGCACGCCGTCCTCCAGACGACCGGGCCCTGAGCGGTGGCATCGCGTAGGCTTGGGCGATGCTCGCCTCCGCGCTGATCGCTCTGTTGCTGCTGGGCGGAAAACCCTCGGCCACCGGCTGCGTCGAACGCTGCACCGCCGACATGACCCGGTGCTCAGGGCCCTGCGGGCAGAACCAGAGCTGCATGGACCGGTGCAACAAGCACTCGCAGCGCTGCACCAGCGCGTGCGCCACGGCCCAGTCGAGCGCGAGCCAGAAGGCCACCCAGATCCCGTGCGGAGTCAATGAGCAGACCCAGAAGGTGATTCCCTGCAGCGAGAAGGAAGTGCGCGAGATGAAGGCCAGCGCCAGGGACGTCAAAGGGCTGTGCAAGGACGACGAAGGCCTGCCGGCCCCTTGTCCCGGCGACCTGGAGAAGCTCAAAGCCAAGATGAAGAAGCGGGGCGTCGAGATGGATTGCACCGACTCGGCCGGGGTGCCGGTCGAGTGCCCCGCGCGGAAATGACTCGAGCCGTCCGAACACCCTATGGCTCCCTTTCCCCGGGTTGGCGACACTGAGCCAGTGAGCAGCACTCGAGCCAGGGGGCAATCGGGGCAGGCGGCGGTGGAGACCGCCCTGACGATGCCGATGGTCGTCTTCTTGTTGCTGGGAACAGTTCAGCTTTTCATGCTGCTGCAGGCCAAGGTGATGGCCCAGTACGCGGTGTTCCAGGCCAACCGCGTCGGGAGCACGATGAATGGGCGCTGCGACGCGATGACCCACGCGGCCCTACTTGCCCTCACCCCGACGATCCGCCCGTTCATGGGGACGGCGTTTGCCGGCTCGCCCGGGCAGAAGCTGGTGGCGGCGTTCCGGCTGTACCGGGACAACAACTACGCGAACTTCACCGGCACCAACGGGGTCGGGCTGTGGACGCCAAGCGAGGCGATCGTCTGGATCATTCGCGAGCACCCGCGCTTTCCCGGAGATGATCCGGTGCAGGCGCAGGTCGGGTTCGACCGCCTGCTGTCGGCAGGCCAGAGCCCGATTCGCCTCGAGCTGCGAATGATCTTCTGGGTCCCGTTGATGATCCCGTTCGCCGACTGGGTCTTCAGCCGGATCGCGCTGGCCGATCTGAACCTTCGGGCCTACGGCGCGCAGAATCCGCTGATGGTCCGACAGACCGCCAAGTGGGGGGCCGGCCAGTCCCGACCGCTGCAGAAGGAGATCGCCGACGAATACCAGCGCCGGTACGACCAGCGGCACTACGTCTTCCCGATCGAAGTGACGTCGACGATGCGAATGATGAGCCCGGTGGTGTTCCGCGAATTTGCGTCGGCCAACTGCGCACCCGCTCCAAACGCCCTATGAGCTCCAGACTCTCACGCGGCCAGAACCTGGTGCTGTTCGCGCTCAGCCTGATGCTGCTGACGCTGATGGTGCTGATGACCTTGTCCTTCGGGGCGCGGGTGAAGAGCCGAATGGAGCTGCAGACGGTCGCCGACACCGCCGCCTACAGCAACGCGGTGGCGACGGCCCGCACCCTCAACGCGATCGCGGTGATGAACCGGGTGACCGTCGCGCACACCGTCTCGACGATCGGGACCTTGAGCCTGATCAGCTGGAGCACGCTGTATTGGAAGCACGCGAAGAACGCGCGCGACCTCTGGTTCAAGGAGGCGATCATCTTCGCGTTGGGCCTGATCTATTGCATCTGCCCGGGTCCCACCTGCAACCCTCCCGCGTGTAATGCCTGCATGCGGGGCATCATCCAGACGGGCGTGGCGGGTGCGCTGATGTGGTACTACTCGAATCAGATCAAGGACAAGCTGCGGAGCGACACCGTCTTGTTCTCGAACGAGACGGCGCCTCGCTGGCGGGCTTCGGTCGCGATGTTTGCGGATCAAGCCAGGATGCACGGGAGCCTGCTGGCCAAGCTCAATGCGCCGGCCGCCTCGTTTGCGACCCGCTTCGGTACTCAGGGGAACC
>JAGSPQ010000153.1 GCA_018262385.1 Myxococcaceae bacterium
TTGCCGCCCACCAGGTGCTCCGCGACGATCTGCTCCACGTCGCCTTTGGTCACCCCGCCGTACCAGACCCCTTCCGGGTAGACGACCACCGTGCAGCCCCGCTCGCAGGCGTCGAGGCAGCCGGCCTTGTTGATCCGCATCCCCTTCACTCCGCGGGCGTCCAGCGCCTGCTTGAAGGCCAGCGGCAGCTCCTCCGAGCCCTTCGCCGAGCAGCTCCCCTTCGGGTTGTTCGGCTCGCGCAGGTTGGTGCAGACGAAGAGGTGTCGTTCAAAAGGCGGGGGCATCGCGCATTTCTACTCGGCGGCTGTTGCTGATGGTGCGGAAAGCGCAAAACGCCTTCCCCGGGCTGAAAACCGGCTCCGGATCGCTCGCCTCGCAGGGAAAGCTGATCACCCTTTCACCCGCACACTCAGCAACAATTGGGGTTGTTTGAAATGGCCGCACGTGAAAAGGCATGTACTGTCATTTTCCGTCCCGACAGTCGGTGTGGAGGGGGTTATGTAGGTCTGGGTGATCCCACCGGGATCCAGGGCCGATTTGGAGCCTCGGGACCGCGCTTGACCTTTCCCCCAAAGGGCCGACAGCCCCTAAATGTGGGGTATCGGTCAAGAATTTGACACTAGATGTGGTGGATTTACGCTTGACACATGAACGACGCAAACGGTACAAGCCGACCCCTCAAGCAGGGGGCACGCAGCAACCGTCTGGGGGGTGGGAAGTGAACCCGGGCGCCAAAAAACCTACCTTTCGCACTTTATCTCCCCTCCGGGCTGCTCCTCGAGGGTTAGCACCGTCTTCGCCGCACACCCACACCGGTAGTCAATCTGGAGAAGAGACAATGGAAAAAGAGCTGGCCCCCAGGCAAGTGACGGTTTCCAAGGCCCCTAAGGCGTCGCCGAAGAAGGTGGCGCGCGGCAGTGGACTGGCGGTCAAGCGCTACTTCACCACCCCCGGAGTCGACCCGGCCGACGAGATCGCCTGGGAAATGCGCACCGCGGGGATCCAGGGCGAAGACGGCAAGATCGTCTTCGAGCAGAAGAACATCGAGGTCCCGAAGTCCTGGTCGATGCTGGCCACCAACGTCGTCGCCTCGAAGTACTTCCGCGGCACCCCCGGCACCCCCGAGCGCGAGTCCTCGGTGCGCAAGCTGATTGCCCGGGTGGTCGACACCATCACCCGCTGGGGTGAGCAGGGCGGCTACTTCCTCGCCGAGGGCGACAAGCTCTCCTTCCACGCCGAGCTGACCCACCTGCTGCTGCGGCAGAAGGTCGCCTTCAACTCGCCCGTCTGGTTCAACGTCGGAGTCGAAGAGCACCCGCAGTGCAGCGCGTGCTTCATCAACTCGGTCGAGGACTCGATGGACTCGATCCTCACCCTCGCCAAGACCGAGGGGATGCTCTTCAAGTACGGCTCGGGCACCGGCAGCAACCTCTCGTCGATCCGCTCCTCGCGCGAGCTGCTCGCCGGCGGCGGCACCGCCTCCGGCCCGGTCAGCTTCATGAAGGGCTTCGATGCGTTCGCCGGCGTGATCAAGTCGGGCGGCAAGACCCGCCGCGCGGCGAAGATGGTGATCCTCAACGCCGAGCACCCCGACATCCTCGACTTCATCCGCTGCAAGTCGACCGAAGAGAAGAAGGCGTGGGCGCTGATCCAGGCCGGCTACGACTCGTCGTTCAACGGCGCGGCCTACTCGTCGATCTTCTTCCAGAACTCCAACAACTCGGTGCGCGTCACCGACGAGTTCATGAAGGCGGTCGCCGAAGACAAGCCGTGGACCACCCGCGCGGTGAAGGACGGCCGCGAGATGGACACCCACTCGGCGCGCGGGCTGTTCCGCGAGATCGCCGAGGCGACCCACCTGTGCGGCGATCCGGGCCTGCAGTTCGACACCACGATCAACGCCTGGCACACCTGCGCCGGCACCGCGCGGATCAACGCCAGCAACCCGTGCAGCGAGTACATGTTCCTCGACGACACCGCCTGCAACCTGGCGTCGCTGAACCTGATGCACTTCCAGACCATCGACGGGGAGTTCGACGTCGAGGCGTTCAAGCACGCGGTCGACGTCACCCTGCTCGGCCAGGAGATCGTGGTCGGCTTCTCGAAGTACCCGACCCCGAAGATCACCCAGAACTCGATCGACTACCGCCCCCTGGGCCTGGGCTACGCCAACCTCGGCGCGCTGCTGATGGCCACCGGGCTGCCCTACGACTCGGAGGAAGGCCGCAACTACGCCGGCGCCGTCACCTCGCTGATGGGCGGCCAGGCCTACCTGACCTCGTCGAAGATCGCCGAGCGGATGGGGACCTTCACCGGCTACATCGGCAACGAGCAGCCGATGCTGAGCGTGATCCGCAAGCACCGCAAGGCCGCCTACCAGCTGCACGACCTCGGCGTCGGCAACGCCCTGTGGGAAGCGCAGAAGGGCGTGTGGGACGAGGCGCTCCAGGCCGGTGAGCAGCACGGCTTCCGCAACAGCCAGGTCACCGTGCTCGCTCCCACCGGCACGATCGGCTTCATGATGGACTGCGACACCACCGGCATCGAGCCGGACATCGCGCTGATCAAGTACAAGAAGCTGGTCGGCGGCGGGATGCTGAAGATCGTCAACAACACCGTGCCGCCCGCGCTGGCCAAGCTCGGCTACTCGTCCGCCGAGGCCGAGGCGATCGTCAACTACCTCGACAAGAACGAGACGATCGAAGGCGCGCCCGGCCTCAAGGACGCCCACCTGCCGGTCTTCGACTGCGCCTTCAAGCCGTCGAAGGGGACCCGCACCATCGGCTTCCTCGGCCACCTGAAGATGATGGGCGCCTGCCAGCCCTTCCTCTCCGGCGCGATCTCCAAGACGGTCAACCTCCCCACCGAGGCCACCGTCGAAGACATCGAGCAGGCGTACATGGAGGCCTGGCGCCTGGGGCTGAAGGCGGTCGCGGTCTACCGCGACGGCTGCAAGCGCAGCCAGCCGCTCAACACCTCCAAGGGCGAAGTGGCGAAGGTCGAGACCACCACGATCATCGAGCGGATCGCGCGCAAGCGGCTGCCCGACGAGCGCAAGGCGATCACCCACAAGTTCTCGATCGGCGGCCACGAGGGCTACCTCACCGTCGGGATGTACGACGACGGCACCCCGGGTGAGCTCTTCATCACGATGGCGAAAGAAGGCAGCACGGTCTCGGGGCTGATGGACTCGTTCGCCACCGCGATCTCGCTCTCCTTCCAGTACGGCGTTCCGCTCAAGGTGCTGGTCGACAAGTTCACCCACATGCGGTTCGAGCCCTCGGGCTTCACCGGCAACCCGAACCTGCCGATCGCCAAGTCGATCACCGACTACATCTTCCGGTGGCTGGCGCAGAAGTTCCTCCCCACCGAGGTCGAGCAGACCGAGGCCGAGGCGACCGTGGCGGCCAGCACAGTGCGGGAGCCGCTGGCTTCTCCGCCTCCGGCCACCAGCTCGGCCGCCTCGCGCCAGGCGTTCTTGAACCAGGCCGACGCTCCGCCCTGCCACGTGTGCGGGACGATCACGGTGCGCAACGGCGCTTGCTACAAGTGCCACAACTGCGGCGCCACCAGCGGCTGCAGCTAGAAGATCCGACTTTGAAGTGACCGGCTTGTGGTGGCCCACCCATCCAAGCCCTCACTGCGCAGATCCAGGAGAAGCACGCCGGAGGGATGCAGCTCGACGGTCTGGACGGGGCTAAGCGAAGAGCGCCCTGTCACTCCGCAGAAATCTCCAGGGAGGGGAACCAGCAGCTCCGGGGAAACCTGGAGCTGCTTTTTTATTACCGGCCGCCGTCCGGCCGAGCGATCAGCGCCTTCAGCGCCAGCGCGTCCTCGTTCTTCGGGTCGACGATCAGCACCTCGCCCAGCAGCTTCTTCGCCTTCTCCAGCTCGCCCCCCTGGTTGGCGGTGCGGGCGTAGTGGAGCGGCGTCTCGACGTACTTCCGGTAGACCACCCCGGTCAGCTTCCCCTGCGCCTTGGGCGAGATCTTCCGATCCCACTCGAGGAAGGCCTTCGCCTCCTCCACCGTCAGCGTCTCCCGCTTCGGCAACAGGAACTCGTACTCCACCAGCATCGGGAAGAGCGGCTTGCACTTCACCGCGTCGGTCTTCAGCCCCGCCCGCGCCACGTCCACCGCCCGGCGCAGGTCCCCGGCGAGGAAGTAGAGGATCGCCATGTCCGAGGCGGGAGGCCCGGTCGGCTTCTCCCCTTCCGGGGCGGCGCACAGCAACAGCAGGCACAGAGCGGTCGTCATGGTTTGCCTAATACGCGTTCTTCGACAGAAAGCCGCCCAGCGCGGTGCGAACGAGGATCTTCAGGTCCAGCATCAGCGACCAGTTCTCGATGTAATAGAGGTCGAACTCGATCCGCTTCTGGATCGACGTCTGGCCGCGCAGCCCATTCACCTGCGCCCAGCCGGTGATCCCCGACTTCACCAGGTGGCGCAGGTGGTAGCGGGGGATCTGCTTCTTGAACTCTTCGATGAACATCGGCCGCTCGGGCCGCGGCCCGACCAGGCTCATCTCGCCCACCAGGACGTTGAAGAACTGGGGCAGCTCGTCGAGGGAAGAGCGCCGCAGGAAGGCGCCGATCGGGGTCCGCCGGGGGTCGTCGATCGCCGCCATCACCGCGCCTTCCGCCTCGGCGTCGGCCTGCATCGTGCGGAACTTGAGCATCTGGAAGGTGCGGCCATCCATCCCCATCCGCTCCTGGCGGTAGAGCACCGGGCCCCGGCTGGTCAGCCGCACCAGCAGGGCGAGCCCCAGCAGCAGCGGCGCCGCCAGCAGCAGCGCCGAGGCCGAGATCAGCAGGTCGAAGATCCGCTTCGCGATCAGGTTCCAGCCGTCCAGCGGGCCGCCCTGGAGGCTGATGATCGGCAGCCCGCCGAACTCCTCGAGGCCGCCGCGCAGGGTGATGTACTGGTACAGGTCGGGCACCACCTTCACGTCGACGGTGCGCTGGGCCAGCTGCTCCATCAGGTCCTTCATCACCGCCGACTCCTCGATCGGCAGCGCGATGATCACCTGATCCACCGGGCTCTGGTCGAGCACCCGATCGACGTCGGCGATCATCCCCAGCACCAGCGCGCCCTGCACCCGGGTGCCCACCTTCTCGGCCTTTCGGGTCAGCACCCCCGTCACCCGGAAGCCCAGCTCGCGGTGGCCCTCGATCGTCTCGATCACCCGCTGCCCCAGCTGGCCGGCCCCGATCACCAGGATCGACTTGAGGTTGAACCCGCGCCGCCGCAGCTCGTTGAAGAACGCCCGGAACGCGACCCGCACCGCCGAGATCCCGGCGAAGGCGTAGAGGACGAAGATCCCGATCGTGGCGCGCGAGTACCGCTCGCGCGCGAAGTAGGTCAGCGCGACCAGGATCAGCGTCGCGAACACCATCGCCTTGAAGATCTCGAACACCTCGCTGATGTGCGAGCGCGAGCGGTTGGTGGTGTAGAGGTTCGACTGCCGGAACACGATCGGAAAGATGAACAGCACCATCGCCAGCGAGACCCAGGTGTCCTCGACCGGCGGAATCGACTCGTGGGGCAGCCCTGAATAGAACCGGGTCCAGTAGGCGAACGCGAAAGCGACGATCAGCACCAGCACATCGGCGGTGAGCTTGATCGAGTTATAGAAGCGCTGAAACCGGCTGAACATCGACGCCCTGCTCTAGCACACCTGGTGACCGCTCCCATCCGACGACCCCCGCTCGCGGCGCTGCTCCTGGCGGTGGCGGCCGCTCCGTGGCTGATCGGCGCCGGCAACGAGCTGCAGGACGTCGACTCCGCCCAGTACGCCGACGTCGCCCGGCTGATCGCCCAGGACAACGCGTGGCTGAAGCTGCGCGACTCGACCGGGCCGTTCGTCAACAAGCCCCCGCTGGCGATCTGGGCCCAGGCGGTGGCGATCGAGGCGCTCGGGCCGACCTCGCTGGCCGCCCGGCTTCCCTCGCTGCTGTTTGCGCTGCTGGCGATCGCCGCCACCTTCGGGCTCGGCCGCGCGCTGCTCGATCCCACCCGGGGGGCGATCGCCGCCTGCCTGCTCGCCGCCTCGGTCGCGCTGCAGCAGATGGTCAGCGATCCGAAGGTCGACCTTGCCCTCACCGCGATGGCCACCGCCTCGCTCTGGGCGTTCGTCGAAGGCCGGAAGCGGCCCGGGTTCCTCTGGCTGGGCTGGGTATTCGCCGGGCTGGCGGTGCTCTCGAAGGGGCCGCTCGGGCTGGCGCTCCCGGCGGCGGCGATCGCCCCCGAGGCGATCCGGCACCGGTGGGGCGGCGCACAGCAGGGCACCCTGCTGCAGCGGGTGCTGGGGCTCAAGCCGCTGCGCGGGCTGCTGATCGTGGCGGCGATCGCCGCGCCCTACTACTGGGCCGTCTACCAGCGCGACGGTGCCGACGGCGCCCGCTTCGTGCTCTGGCAGCAGAACATCGGCCGGCTGTTCGGGCAGTCGGGCTACGCGAACGACACCACCCCGCTCTTCTTCCTCCACACCGCGCTGTGGGTCTTCTTGCCCTTCACCCCGCTGCTGCTGATCGCCTTCGCCCGCCCGCGGCTGCCGCGCCTGCCGTCGGAGCAGCGGGTGCTGTGGTGGGGCTTCTGGATCCCGTTCGCCGCCTTCTCCCTCTCGACCTACAAGCTGCCGCAGTACATCTACTGCCTGGCTCCGGTCGGAGCGTTGATCGCCGCCGACGCCGCCTGTGGGCTGAGCGCGCGCGCCTCCCACCGCGCCCGGGTGGCGATGGCCGCGCTGGGGGGGCTGGGGGCCGGACTGCTCGTCTGGCTGCTGGTGGCCGGCTTCCCTCCCCCGGGCGCGCTCGGCACTGCCCTCGGAATCGGGCTGGCGCTGGGGCTGCCGGCCGGAGCGTGGGCGATCGCGCGCCGGTGGGATCCCGCCTGGCAGCTGACCTCGGCGGCGGTCGGCGCGCTGGCCGGGCTGCACCTGGTCTACGCCGGCTGGCTGTTCCCCCAGGCGACCGCGTTCCAGGCGGGCCAGCGCCTCGCCGAGCGGGCGCGGGCGGAGGATCCGGCCGCCCCGCTGCTCCCCTTCGTCGACACCCAACCCACCTTCGCGGTCGCCTACTACCGCGGCGCCCGCACCGCCTTGATCGGGGTCGACGAGCTGGCGTCGCACGTCCGCGCCGGGACGCTGAGCACGGTGGTGGTGAACGCCGGCGCCTGGCCCGACTTCGCCTCGGTCGGGCTGCGCGCCGAGCCGATCGCGAAGTTCCCCGCCTACCCCACCAGCCGGCCGAAGCTCGACTTCCTGCGCGCCTCCACCCGCCCGGCCCAGCTGCAGTGGCGCGAGCTGGTGCGGCTCAAGGCACCGTGACGCCGAGCGCCTCAAACTGCGCGCGCATCCCCGCCTCGAAGGCGGCCAGCGAGAAGCGCGAGGCGTTGGCGCGCGCGGCGGCGGGTGAGAAGGTGGCCTCCGCCACGTCGAACCGCCGCAGGGCGTCGATCAACGACTCCACCGTCTGC
>JAGSPQ010000154.1 GCA_018262385.1 Myxococcaceae bacterium
CGCGCAGTGAATCACCGTCAGCGCTTGAGTCTGGGTCTTGAGCTCGTTGCTCAAGTAGGCGGCATCGAGCTGGTTCAGCGTCATGCTGCGAAACCGCTGGTCGGCCAGGCGGCTCTGGCTGCCGAGCACCGCCGCCGCCGGGGACACCGACCGGGCAGCCGCCAGATCCGGGAGCTGGCTCATTCGCACATTTGCCGACGAGTGGGTGTCGATGATCTGGCGCGCAAGCGCCTGCACTTTTGCGTTGGGTGTTCTGGCTTCGACCGTTCGCCCGGCGGAAATTTCTGCATTGTTGATTGCCGCGGCGATGCTGGTGACCTCGTCGATCGTCAGCGGCCGGATGTTGGTGCCCATGTGCGGATCGAAACCGAGGGAGTCGGGACCGCAGCTGCTCAATCCCGCCACAGCACACGCCGTCCACGCGCTTTTCCACCGGCCCTGGATCATGGGAGTCCTCGCTGCCGCCCATAGGCGCGGCGAGCGAGGGCGGTGCAATCACCGGTCCACTGCCGAAGCGAGCCGGGCGACGAGCTCGGTGCGCGATCCGACGGCGAACTTGCGAAGGATCGACGCGACCTGGTTGGCGACCGTTCGCACCGACGTCTTCCGTCGGGAGGCGATCTGCGCGTTCGAAGCTCCCTCGAGAATTCCCTCTGCGACTTCGCGCTCGGCTTGGGTCACCTGGGCGCGATCGAAGCGGGCCTCGTTCACGGGCAGCACGAGCGCAGCCAGCGCCTCGCCGCCGACCTCGAGCTTTCGCACCTCGGCCGCGCTGTTGTTGACCGCGTGCAGCCGGGCCAGCTCGGACCTGCTGCGGATCTTCAGCTTGCGGGACGCGTTTGCGAGGTGGGTCGCGACGCTCGAGGTCGCCAGCCCGAGCCGGTAGGCGATGAGCTTGTTGTGCTCGCCGGACGCGGCGAAGGCGACGACCTGCCGCTCGCGCTCGCTGAGGGCCCTGGGATCCCGCAGGGATGGCGCGTTCTGCCGGGCCACCACGTACCGCTTCTGGTCCGAGGTGAAGGAATCGACGAGAGACCACCTGCCGGTGACCAGCCCTTTCCACACCCCCAGGGCCTGCTCTGGATCCTTGCGGCGCAGGGGGCCGCGCGAGCGCTCGACGCTGCGGACGGCAGAGCGGAGCAGCTCGCGCGCGTCCGCCGTGGTCGCGGACCCGCGGGCGTCGAGGCAGCGGCCTTCGGGGGTGAAGATGGCCTCGGCGCCGCTCTCGAGCTCGCGCGCTCCGTCGAGTCGGCGCCGAAGTCGAAAGCCGGCCGCGAGGTGGGGAGCGATGCGACGCCATCGAGCGCGATCGGCCGCGGTGGTGGTGCGGACGTGCTGCGAGGGCCCAGCGAAGGAGATGGCGAAGCCCTCTCCGTCCAACGCCTTGAAGCCGAGCCCATCGATCGACGGCATTGCCCTGTGCTCCTCGATGACACCGAGGCGAAATGCGCTCTCCATGCCCGGCATCTCGGACCCGTACGCCAGGGGCTGGCCGGAGAACCAGATCCCACGCACCGCCTGTGGTGGAAGGTTCGAGTTCATCGCCTGGGTCTGCGGGCCAAGATCCGAAGGCCCGTCGACGACGATGGCCGGCCCAACCGGCTCGACCTGAAACTCCGAGGGAAAGCGCATCAACCAGCCGACGACTCCGACACCGTGGTCGAGCTCGGGCGACATCAACCCGGCCAGCAATCGCATCCACGAGCGGAGATCCAAATCGAGGCGGTAGCAGGCCTCGGTCAGCCCGATGAGATCGACCCGCTTCATGCCTCCCCGACGCCCCCACTCCCTCACGTGTGCCAAGGAGAGTACCTCGATCTTCCCCGAGCGCAGCACGGGCATCGAGCGCTGGGGGGGGGGCGCCGGCTACTTGAGGTTGCCGGCCAGCTCGAAGATCGGGGCGTACATCGCCACCAGACACAAGGCGCTGAAGGCGACCGCCATCGCGAACGCGGCGACGATCAGCAGCCGCCGCCGGGCGAGGGTGTGCTTGCCGCTCAGTGCGTGAAACGCCACCGATGCGGGGTTGAGGCCCAGCATCAACGGGAACCAGGTGGTGAGGGCGAGCTGGGTGAGGTCGGGAAGCTCGCCGCCGAAGTCGGCGAACATCTTCTCGAAGTGGGGCGCGATGAAGAACGGGAACTGAAAGCAGAACAGCGCTCCGGCGCCGACGCCGAGCACCGCGATCCAGTCGAGCGCGGTGAGCTCTTGCAGCGGGTTCTCCGGCGCTCTCATCCCCGCTCCGCCATTGCTAGAACTCGGCCAGCCCCGGGGCCCGCGGGTACGGGATCGCGTCCCGGATGTTCGCCAGCGCGCAGACGTAGACCACCAGCCGCTCGAACCCGAGCCCGAAGCCGGCGTGTGGCACCGAGCCGTAACGGCGGAGGTCGCGGTACCACTGGTAGTGCGCCGGGTTGAGGTTGAACTGCTTCATCCGCTGGTCGAGCACCGCCAGCCGCTCTTCGCGCTGGGAGCCGCCGATGATCTCCCCGATGCCGGGAGCCAGCACGTCCATCGCGGCGACCGTCTTCCCGTCGTCGTTCAGCCGCATGTAGAAGGCCTTCATCCCTTCCGGGTAGTTCATCACCACCACCGGGCGGCCGACGTGCTTCTCGACCAGGTACCGCTCGTGCTCGGTCTGCAGGTCGGCGCCCCACTTCACCTGGAAGTCGAACTTCTGCCCCGACTTGTCGAGGATCTTGATCGCCTCGGTGTAGTCGATGCGCTCGAAGGACGAGCCGATGAACGCCTCGAGCCGACTGATGGCCGCCTTGTCGTGGCGCTCGACGAAGAACTTCATGTCGTCGGCCCGTTCCTCGAGCACCGCCTTGAAGACGTACTTGAGGAACTGCTCGGCCAACGTCGCGTCGGCGTCGAGATCGGCGAACGCGATCTCGGGCTCGATCATCCAGAACTCGGCGAGGTGCCGGGTGGTGTTCGAGTTCTCGGCCCGGAAGGTCGGCCCGAAGGTGTAGACCTTCGAGAGCGCCAGGCAGTACGCCTCGACGTTCAGCTGGCCCGACACGGTGAGGAAGGTCTCCTTGCCGAAGAAGTCCTTCTTCCAGTCGATCGCGCCCTTCTCGTCGCGGGGCAGGTTGGCGAGGTCCAGGGTCGAGACCCGGAACATCTGGCCGGCGCCCTCGGCGTCGCTGGCGGTGACGATCGGGGTGTTCACCCAGACGAAGCCGTTGGTGTGGAAGAAGCGGTGGATCGCCTGGGCCATGCAGTTGCGCACCCGGGCGACGGCGCCGAAGGTGTTGGTGCGCGGCCGCAGGTGGGCGACCTCGCGCAGGAACTCGAGCGAGTGCTGCTTGGGCTGCACCGGGTAGGTGTCGGGATCGTCGACCATCCCCACCACCTTCACCTCGGTCGCCTGGATCTCGACGCTCTGGCCCTTGCCCTGCGACTGCACCAACTGGCCGGTGCAGATCACCGAGCAGCCGGTGTTGAGGTGCGAGACCTCGGACGCGTAGTTGGGCAGCGTGTTGGGGGCCACCACCTGCAGCGAGTCGAAGCTCGAGCCGTCGTTCACCGCGAGGAAGCTGATCCCCGCCTTCGAGTCGCGCTTGGTGCGGATCCAGCCCCGCACGGTCACTTCGGTTCCGACCGCCGCCTGTCCGGTGAGGGCCTGTCTGGTCGAGATGAGGGTCGTCATGGACGCCCTCCTACCTCACTTGCCCCCGAGCTTGCGCGACCGCAAAACGAGGTACCGCTCGCTGGCCGCGAACCGGACCAGCTCGATCATCTCGCTCGAGAGCGCCTTCTTCGCCCGCAGCGCGGCGAGGGCCGGGGCGACCCCTCCGCAGACCACCAGCCCGGCGCGGTTGGCCGAGTGGCGGGCCGCCTCGGAGAGGATGGCGAGGTTCATCTTCCGGCCGACCTTCTCGTTGAGCTGCTTGAGCCGTTCCCACCCCTTGGGGGGCAACCCATCGCGCACCGCCCGCGCCTCGGCGGTGAGCGACTGCCCGCGCAGCACCTGGGCCAGCACCTGGAGCGCGCGGATCAGCTGCTCGCGCCGCAGGTTGCGCAGGCAGAGCAGATCCGGGTTCTGGGTGAAGAGCGCGCGGCCGGCGAAGAAGCGCAGCTCGGCCTCGGGCAGCTCGCGCTTGATCGCCAGCCGGCCCACCAGCAGCCGGGGAGCACCGGGGAAGACCAGCGCGAACGGCGGGCCGTTGTCGTTGCTCGGGTAGACGTCGGGCGCGCGCAGCCCGAGGATCCGCACCGCGGTGAGCAGCGCGTCGGCGGCGCCCTTGGCGCCCTTGCCCAGATCGAGCCGGAACTCCTCGCGGGTGCCGGCGTCCGAGCCGCGGGTCGGGTAGATCCGGCACAGGGCGAGGCCGCACAGCCCCAGCAGCTCGCCCTCTTCGCCCCGCAGCACCGGGTGCTTGAGGCCGGCGCGATCGGTGGCCGAGAGGATCATCTTCGGAGCCCGCGGCGCGGCGTGCGGATCTCCTTCCAGCGCGAGGCCAATCTCGAGCATCAGGCTCGAGCGCGCCGCGTCCCCGCCGGCGTCGAAGTGCTCGGCCAGCAGCCGATATCCGTCGGGGTCGAGCGGCGCGCCTCGGACCTGCTCGAACAGCGTCTCGCGTTCCTTGCTCAGCACCTTCGCCGGCGAGGGGCCGAACGAGGGAGGCAGCTCCGCGGTCGGATCTCCGAGCGCGGGAGCCGAAGGGATCTCCAGCGTGCTGTGCCCGCCCGGCTCGGAGAGCTCCCCCGACTCGCTCGACTCACCGGACTCCACCCCGGGAGGCGCTTCCCACTCTTCGCTCGGCTGCATGAGATCCGCGCTGCCCAGCTCGACCAGGTCGTCTTCCCCGCTCATCGCCTCTTCGACCGAGACGTCGTCGTCATCGTCGCGGCGCCCGACGGTGCTGCCTTCCCACTCGTCGTCGTCCGGCGGCTCGACCCGCACCTGGGGGACGCGGAGGTTCTTCGTCTCCTGCGGCACCACCGCCGGGGATGGAGCGGTGACGCCGCTGGGCGCCGGCTCGGGCGCGCTCGCCCGCGGCTTCAAGGCGATCGCCGGCTTCTGGCGGGGCTCGACCGCGGGGATCCGGATCCCGACCCCCGCCGCCCTGGGCTCGTGGGCCATCACCGGGACGCCGCGGCCGGCGCTCTTCAGCTCGGGGCGCGGCTCGAGGCCCGGGATCGCCACCCCCCGGCCGGCGCTCTTCAATTCGGGGCGCGAGCCGCCGCTGCTCGGCTCGGCCCGCAGCTCGGGCGGCACCGCGATGCCCCGGCCAGCGCTCTTCGAGTCGGGGCGCAGCTCGAGCGGCACCGGGACGCCGCGGCCGCCGCTCTTCGACTCGGGGATCGGCACCGGGACTCCGCGGCCGGCGCTCTTCACCTCGAGGCGCGGCTCGCTCGGCGGCAGGGGGGTGCCCTTGCCGGCGCTGCGCGAGTCGGCGCGCGGGCTGGCCCGGGGCTCGGCCCGCTCTTCGCCCCACGCAATGGCGGGGACCCCCTTGCCGGCGCTCCTCGACTCGGGCCGCTCTTCGCCCCACGGCACCGCGGCAGTCCCCTTCCCCGCGCTCTTCTCTGCCCGCGGGTCGGCCGCGGCGCTGCGAACCGGGACTCCCCGCCCCGAGCTCTTCACGTCCGGCGGCTGAACCGGGCTGCGCGGGGCCACTCCGCCGGTGGCGAGCACCCGCAGCAGCTCGAGCGCGGCGGGGGGCACGCCTCCCCTGCCCTTCGGCACCGGGGGCGGCAGCGGAGGCGTCGGCTCGGGCTCAGGCAGCGCCTCGAGCAGCTCGGCCAGCTTCTCGAAGTCGTGATCGATCGGCGTCGGTTCCGACTGGGGCGGCGGCCGGGCTCCCTTCGGAGCGACCACCAGCGGCGCGGCGTTGGTCACCTCGACCGGCGGCTCTTCCTCCGCCAGCTCGCGGCGCAGCTTCTCGGCGCGCTTCTCGTAGGTCTCGGCCTTCTCTTCGTCGCCCAGCCGCTCGGAGACGAAGCGCGACAGCCGCATCCACAGCTGCATTCGCTGCTCGCCGTCGCTGGTGGCGGTGGTGCCGTGCTCGAGCGCCCAGGCGGCCTCGGGCCAGATCTCCCGCTCCTCGAGGCGATCGGCCAGCGCGAGCCAGGCCTCCTGGTGTCCCGGCTCGAAGCGCACCGCCTGGCGCAGCTCGGTGAGCGCGTCGTCGGGGCGCTGGGCGCGCTCGAGCAGGGCGACCAGCTCGAGCCGGGCCTGGCGGGTCGGCGGCCCGCGGGGGGTCCGGGCGATCTGCGCCCGCAGGGCGGTCTCGAGCTGGGCGCTGTCTCCTCCCTCGCGCGCCAGCACCGACAGCCGCCCCTGGGCCTCTTCGTCCTCGGGCAGCTCGAAGATCACCTCCGCCCAGGCGGCCCGCCCGATCCGCGGATCCTTTCCGCTCGCGTCGGCCAGCCGCCCCAGCCGCCGGTAGAGCTCGCCGCGCCCCGCGCGCCGGCGGGGAACCTTCTCCAGCGCCAGCTTGAGCATCGGGATGAAGTGGAGATCGCCGTCGGCGGCGGCCAGCTCGGCGAGCCCGGCCAGCGCCGCGGGGTGCTGGGGCACGGCGGCGAGCGCGGCCTGAAAGTCGTTGCCGGCGGTGGCCTGGTCCTTCCGGGTGAGCGCTTCTTCCGCCCGGGCGACGAGCGCGTCGGCCTTCGCCTGGGGAGCGGTGGCGCGAATCACTCCCTCGTCGAGCGCCAGCCGCACGCTCTTCGCGTCCTTGCGCGCGGAGTGGAGGCGCACCTGCTCTTTGACCGCGCGCTGATCTCCGGTGAGCTCGACCACCTCGGCCCAGGCCCGCGCCGCCCCCACCCCGTCGGACAGCTCGGACTCGAGCAGCTCGGCGAGCTTCTCCTTCCACTGCGCCTTCTCGGCGCTGCCGGACGCGCGGGTGGCGTTGTCGCTGTAGAAGGTGGCCAGCTCGCGCCAGGCGCCGCGGGCGACGAAGTGGGCCTCGAGGTGCTTGAGCGCCTGCGGGTTGGGCCCCTCGTCGATCGCCGCGCGCAGCAGCGCCGCCACCTCGGGCTTACGGCCGGACTGCTCGGCCTCGGCGGCGACGGCCATCAGCTCGATCTGGGTCGAGTTGCGCCTGGGCGGGGTGCTGCTGGCCGGCAGCGCCTTGCCCTGGGCGACGGTTGGCTCGCGGCCCTCGGTGACGACCGCCACCTCGACGTCGGTGAGCGAGGGCACCGGGGCGCCGGCGAGCTTCAGCTCGGCCACCATGTGGCGCACCCGATCCGCCTTGCCGACCCGCACCCCCGCGCGCAGGGCCGCCTCGACCGCCTCGGCCATCGCCCGCTCGGGCGCCTGGGACTTGTGCAGCGAGCGCAGCCACAGCAGCCGCAGCAGAAAGCAGCTGTCGAAATCCTGGCCCTGCTCGGCGAACTGGGCGGCCTGGCCGTAGCGCAGCGCCGCGCGGGCCGGGTTGTCGAGCCGCTCGCCCCACAGCCGCGCCCGCTTCAGCGCGGTGCGCGAGGCCCGCCGCAGGGT
>JAGSPQ010000155.1 GCA_018262385.1 Myxococcaceae bacterium
GGTGGGCAGCGGGCCCGGGGCGAAGACGAACGCCCGGCCGAAGAACGAGTTGTTCGCCGCCGGAAACGGGTTGCCGGTCTTCAGCAGGGCGCGGCTGCCGGCGGTGCTCTTCACGTTCACGTGCAGCGACTGCCCGCCGCGCGCCGACCTCGTCGGGTCGAGCACCGCGGTGCCCATGCTCGAGTCGAGGGTCCAGCGGGCCGCCTCGATCGCCGTGCCTTCGAAGCTCTCGCAGAAGGTGAAGCCGGCGCAGCCGCACTTGCTCGGGCCGGGGAGCCCGCCGTCGCTTGCGCAGGCCGGATCGCCGGCGTCGACCGTGCCCCCTCCGCCGGTTCCTCCGCCCGCGCCGCCACCCGCGCCGCCGCCTGCACCTGCGTCGATCAGGCCCGTTGCCCCCGAGCACGCCGCCACGCCCAACGCCGCCACCACGGTTAGAAGGAGTTTCATGAAGTCCATGACCCGTTGGCGGGACAGTTCGTCCCCCGCCGGCACGGTTGCCGAGCGCGGCCGGGTCCTTAGAGTTCGTTCATACCTTGGAGGCAACCCATGATCACCCTTCGCAGAGCCGCTGAGCGCGGCCACGCCAACCACGGCTGGCTCGACACCCACCACCCCTTCTCGGTCGCCGACTCGACGGTGCGCTCGAGCACCGCGACTCGATGGGCAACCACGGGCTGATCCGGCCGGGCGAGGTGCAGCGGATGAGCGCGGGCACCGGGGTGCGCCACAGCGAGGCCAACGCGTCGCCGGCGCTCCCGGTGCACCTGCTGCAGATCTGGATCGAGCCCGAGCAGCGCAGCCTGCCGCCCAGCTACGAGCAGAAGAGCTTCCCGGCGGAAGAGAAGCAGGGCCGGCTGCGGCTGGTCGCGTCGGGCGATGCGCGCGAGGGCAGCGTGAAGCTCCACCAGGACGTCTCGCTCTACGCTGGGCTGTTCGGCAAAGGCGATCGCGCCGAGCTGGTGCTCGCTCCGGGCCGGCACGCCTGGGTGCACGTGGCGCGGGGGAAGCTGAAGGTCAACGGCAACCCGCTCGAGGAAGGCGACGCGCTCGCCGTCTCGGGCGAGCCGAAGGTGGAGCTCGAGGGCACCGACGCGGCAGAGGTGCTGGTGTTCGATCTCGCCTGAGCCTGGCCTCCACCTCCATAGTGGGCGTCCTCACCCAGGAGCTTTCCCGTGGAGTGGCTGGCGCTCGCCCTCGTCGTCCTCGCTGGAGCGTCGCTCGTCTACTTCACCCTGCGCACCGGGATCTCGCCGATGCCGAGCAACCGGCTGCAGCGGGCGGCGATCCTCGCCGCGGCCGGTGAGACCCCGGGGCCGATCTACGAGCTGGGCGCCGGCTGGGGCACGCTGGCCTTCGCGCTCGCCGATCGCTTCCCCCACGCGCAGGTGATCGCGTTCGAGCTGTCGTGGGTGCCGTTCGCGGTGATGCGGCTGCGCCAGGCGCTGCGGCCGCGGAAGAACCTCACCCTGCGCCGGCTCGATTTTCTGCGCGCTCCGCTGGGGCAGGCGCAGCTGCTCGTCTGCTACCTCTTCCGGGGAGGGATGGAGGCGCTCAAGTCGAAGCTCGAGCAGGAGGCCGCGCCCGGTTCCCGGCTGATCACCCACACCTTCGCGGTGCACGGGTGGACGCCCCAGGCCGAGCAGACGCTGGCCGATCTCTACCGCACCCGCGTCTACGTCTACCGGCTGCCGCCCTCGCCGGGCTGAGGCCGCGGCGGCTTCTCCCCGCAGCCCCCCGGAATCCCGCCGCAGGGCACCGGCCGGCAGACGCCCTGCGCATCGATCGCTCCCGGAGCAGGGCAGGGCGGCAGGCGCCTGGCCGGCTCGAGCGCCGGCAGCGCCCCCAGGCTCTGCGCCGCCAGCTCGAACAGCCGCGGCCACTGCGAGGTCCAGAACTTCCAGTCGTGGCCCGCGCCGGGCACCGTCACCAGCTCGGCCTGCACCGCGGTGGCCTTCAGCGCGCGCCGCAGCGACTCGAGCTGATCGGGCTTGACCACCGCGTCCTTCGCGCCGTGCGAGATGAACAGCCGGGTGTCGCCGAGCTTCGCCAGCCGGTCGGGCGCGACGACGTTGTCCAGCTCCCAGCGCGGCTGGAACGCAGCGCGGCTGCCGTAGACCGCCTCGTGGATCTGGTACTCGCCCTCGGCCGGCTGGAGCGTCAGCAGGTCGTAGGTGCCCGAGACGCTGCCGGCGAAGGCGAACTGGGGGTACGCCTCGGCCAGCAGCACCGCGCCGCGGCCTCCGGTCGAGTAGCCGAACACCGCGGTGTGCGCGCGGTCCGGCCAGACCGGGAAGTGGGCGCGCAGGTAGGGGAGGATCACCTCGCCGACCCAGCGGGCCCCGGGCGCGGTGGTCCACTTGCCCCGGCTCTCTGGATAAAAGCGGGTCTCGTAGATCGTCTTGCCCATGCTCGGCACCGCGATCACCAGGCCGTACTGATCGGCGAAGGCGGCGAGATCTCCCTTCGCCATCCACCCCTCGGCCGAGTCGCCCCAGCCATGCAGCGCCAGCACCAACGGACACCGGCGCTCGCTCGAGCAGCCCGCCGGCAGGTAGACCCGCATCGTCCCGCTGCCGGTCTTGCCGTCGATGGTGCCGGTCACCGGGATCGCGTCCGACCAGGCGCCGACCGCCATTGCCATCACCACGCCCAGCGGAAGCACCGGGCGGTTATACGAGCGGGCGGCTCAAACCGCAGCAGCGATCCCGTTCGCTGGTAGAACCTTCCGCATGGCGGATTGGGTCAGGCGGGCCTCGAAGTTTCTCGGCAGCCGCGGGACGTTGCTGGCGCTCAACGCCTACCCGCCTTACGTGGCGGCGGGGATCCGGATCGTGGAGGTCGCTCCCGACGCGTCGAAGATCGTGGTGCAGATGGGCCTGTACGGCTGGAACCGGAACTTCTTCGGTACCCACTTCGGCGGCTCGCTCTACTCGATGTGCGATCCGTTCTTTCTCTTCCAGGTGCTGATGAACCTCGGCGACGACTACGTCGTCTGGGACAAGTCGGCCACCGTCCGCTTCATGAAGCCGGGCTCCGGCACGGTGCGGGCGCAGTTCGACATGCCGGCCTCGAAGATCGAAGAGCTGCGCAGCCTTGCGGCCGGGGGTCTGAAAGTCGAGCCCACGTTCACCGTCCAGGTTCGCGACGAAACGGGCGACGTCGTCGCCGAGGTCGAGAAGGTCCTCTACATCCGACTCAAGCGCCGCTAGATCGGGGCCATGGCCCCGATCAAGAAGCTGATGTGCGCCAACCGCGGCGAGATCGCGATCCGCGTCTTCCGTGCGTGTAACGAGCTGGGCATTCGAACCGTCGCCATCTACAGCGACGAAGACCGGATGCACGAGCACCGGCACAAGGCCGACGAGGCGTACCTGGTCGGGCGCGGCAAGCGGCCGGTCGACGCGTACCTCGGCACCGAAGAGATCCTCGACGTCGCGGTCGCGGCGGGCGTCGACGCGATCCACCCCGGCTACGGCTTCTTGTCCGAGAACGCCGACTTCGCCTCCGCCTGCGTGCGGCGCGGGATCCGGTTCGTCGGCCCCAGCCCGGAAGTGGTCGCGATGATGGGCGACAAGGTGGCGGCCAAGGCGCTGGCGATGAAGGTGGCGGTGCCCTGCGTGCCCGGCACCACGTTGACCGGCACGGCCGAGGCGGTGCTGGCCCAGGCGCAGAAGTTCTTCGACGCCCACGGCGCTCCGGTGCTGGTGAAGGCGGCGAATGGCGGCGGCGGGCGCGGGATGCGGGTGGTGCGGACCCGCGCCGACCTGCCCGAGGCGCTCGCGTCGGCGAAGAGCGAGTCGCTGGCGGCGTTCGGCTCGGACGTGCTGTTCATGGAAAAGTTCCTCGAGAAGGTGCGGCACATCGAGGTGCAGGTGCTGGGAGATCAGCACGGCAACCTGGTCCACCTGTTCGAGCGCGACTGCTCGGTGCAGCGGCGGCACCAGAAGGTGATCGAGATTGCCCCCGCCCCTTCGCTCGCTCCCCAGCTGCGGGATCGGATCTGCGCGGCGGCGCTCTCGCTGGCGAAGGGCGCCGGCTACACCAACGCCGGCACGGTCGAGTTCCTCGTCGACGAGGCGGCCCCGGGCGGAGCGCAGTTCTATTTCATCGAGGTCAACGCCCGGCTGCAGGTCGAGCACACCGTCACCGAGCAGGTCACCGGCGTGGATCTGGTGCAGGCGCAGATCCGGATCGCCGAGGGCGAGCTGCTGTCGTCGCCGAAGATCCGGATCCCCAGCCAGGCGGCGATCTCGACCCGCGGGTACGCGGTTCAGCTGCGGGTCACCACCGAGGACCCGGCGAACAACTTCCTCCCCGACGCCGGCACGCTGACCGCGTGGCGCGCGGCGACGGGTTTTGGAATCCGGCTCGACGGCGGCAACGGCTACAGCGGCGCGACGATCTCCCCCGCGTATGACTCGCTGCTGGTGAAGATCATCGCCTACGCGTCGACGTTCGAAGAGACGGTGAAGAAGGCGCAGCGCGCGGCCCGCGAGTTCCGGATCCGCGGAGTGAAGACCAACCTGCCGTTCCTCGAGAACGTGCTCGCGCACCCGACGTTCCTCGCCGGCCAGACGTGGACCCGGTTCATCGACGAGACGCCCGAGCTGTTTCAGCTCGCGCCGCGCCGCGATCGGGCCAGCAAGCTGCTGCAGTACCTCGGCGAGGTGATCGTCAACGGCCACCCGACGGTGAAGAAGGAACAGCGGCTGCAGCCCTCGAAGCTGCTCGAGGCCCGGGTGCCCGAGGTGCCGCGGGGCGCGCCGCCTCCGGGGACCGCGCAGATCCTCGCCCAGAAGGGAGCCGAGGGGCTGGCCCAGTGGGTGCTGGCGCAGACCCGGCCGCTGCTCACCGACACCACGATGCGCGACGCCCACCAGTCGCTGCTCGCCACCCGCATGCGCAGCTTCGACATCCTGAAGATCGCGCACGCCACCGCCCACCTGGCGCCCGAGCTGTTCAGCCTCGAGTCGTGGGGCGGAGCGACCTTCGACACCGCCTACCGCTTCCTCCACGAGGACCCGTGGGATCGGCTGCGGAAGCTGAAGGCCGCCGCGCCCAACCTGCTGCAGCAGATGCTGCTGCGCGGCGCCAACGCGGTCGGCTACACCCACTACCCGGACAACGTGGTCGAGGCGTTCATCGACGAAGCGGCCGAGGCCGGGGTCGACGTCTTCCGGGTGTTCGACTCGCTCAACGACCTCGACAGCATGAAGGTGTCGATCGATCGGATCCGCCGCACCGGGAAAGTGGCCGAGGTGGCCATCTGCTACACCGGCGACGTCGCCAACCCCAAGCGGCCCAAGTACACGCTCGACTACTACGAAGACCTCGCTCGCCGCATCGAGGACATGGGGGCGCACTTCCTGTGCATCAAGGACATGGCGGGGCTGCTGCGGCCGCGCGCGGCGGGTCTGCTGGTCGATCGGCTGAAGCAGACGGTGAAGCTGCCGCTGCACCTGCACACCCACGACACGTCCGGAAACGGGGTGGCGATGCTGCTCACCGCGATCGATCACGGGGTGCACATCGTCGACGTCGCGCTGGCGCCGATGGCCGGGTTGACCAGCCAGCCGTCGATGAACGCGCTGGTCGCCGCGCTGCGGGGCTACCCGCGCGACACCGGGCTGACGAACAAGAAGCTGCAGCCGCTGGCGAACTACTGGGAAGACGTGCGCGAGTACTACGCGCCGTTCGAGTGCGGCCTGAAGAGCGCGACCAGCGAGGTCTACTTCCACGAGATCCCCGGCGGGCAGTACTCGAACCTGCGGCCCCAGGTGGCGGAGCTCGGCCTGCTGCCGCGCTGGCAGGAAGTGAAGGAAGCGTTCGCGCTGGTGAACCTGCTGTGTGGCGACATCCCGAAGGTGACGCCGTCGTCGAAGATGGTGGGCGACTTCGCGATCTTCCTGGTGAAGGGCGATCTGATCGTCCGCGCCGACACGCTGGAAGAGGCGGCGCGGCGCACCGAGACGAAGCTGATCGCCGAGGCGAACCGGCTCGACTTCCCCTCGAGCGTGGTGGGTTATTTCCAGGGCCAGCTGGGCCAGCCGCCCGGCGGGTTCCCCGAGAAGCTGCGCTCGGCGGTGCTGAAGGGGTTGCCGCGGGTCGAGGGGCTGCCGGGGAAGAGCCTGCCGCCGCTGGATCTGGAGGATCGGGCGCGGACGCTGGCGGCGAAGCTCGGGCGGGAAGTGAGCAAGGCCGAGGCGGTGTCGCACGCGCTGTACCCGCGGGTGCTCGACGACTTCTTCGAAGCGCGCAGCCGGTACGAGGACGTGTCGATCCTCGACACGCCGACGTATTTCTACGGGCTCGAGGTGGGCCAGGAGCGGTGGGTCGATCTCGAGCCGGGCAAGACGCTGGTGCTGTCGCTCGAGGCGGTGTCGGACCCGGCGCCGGACGGGAACCGCACCGTGTTCTTCGAGGTCAATGGCCACGGCCGGCAGGTGAGCGTGAAGGACAAGTCGCTCGTCTCGCAGGTCGCCGAGCGGCGCACCGCCGAGAAGTCGAACCCGGCGCACATCGGGGCGTCGATGCCCGGGGTGGTGATCGGGCTCTACGCGACGGTCGGCGCGAAGGTCGAGGCCGGCTCTCCGCTGCTCGCGCTCGAGGCGATGAAGATGGAGACCGTGGTGCGCGCCCACCGCACCGGGACGGTGAAGGAGCTGCCCGTCGCGCTGAAGGCCAAGGTCCAGGCGGGGGATCTGCTCGTCGTTCTGGAGTGAGCGGGCGGCTCGCCGCGCCGGGCCCGCTTCATCAGGCGCGGACCGAGCTTCCCGGTCGGGCTGAGCGACGGGTGGGGCCGCCGGCGCACCACCGCGCTTCTTCGTTGCCCGGCAGCTGTGCCGAGCGCGGAGCCGACTCTCGAGCGGTCGCGCGGGGTAGCGAGGGGGCCACCGCGCTTCGGTCGAGCCAACCATCGGAATCGGTCGAGCCCTGCGATCGCACCTGGTGCGTTCGGGAGTCGGCTGCGGCTCGCTGGGACGGGGCGTCTTCGGGTTGCACGCGCTCCGAAGTGGTCGGAGTCGGACCGGTCGAGCCCAGACCGCCGCGAAGCCGCCCCGGGTGAGCGAGGTTCCGGGGCGGCCGCCGAGGACGATTCGATTCGCCCCTGGGCATTGGAAGGAAGGGGTGTGCGCTGAGGGGCGGCTCAGTCGGTGGCGTAGAGCGCGAGGCGGCGCTGGGCGTCGAGCAGCCGCTCGACGTCGACGAGCCAGTCCTGGGTCTTGAGCATCAGCTTCGTCACGTGCACCACGCGCCAGCCGTGGCTCTCGAGCTGCCGGCGCTGGAGCAGGTCTTTCTCGAATGCGTCCGGCGTGAGGTGGAACTGGCGGCTGTCGCACTGGAGGATCACCCGCTGCTCGACCCAGGCGAAGTCGACCCGCGCGATGAAGTTCCCCTTGTCGTCGTGCACGTGGTGCTGGCGCTTCGGGCGCGGCATGCCGCGGCGCTTGTCGAGCTTGAAGGCGGTTTGCGCTTCGAGGGGACTGCCGGTCGGTTGCTCGCCCTTCGCTCGGTTCGCCATTTCAGCCAGCCGGTCGCCGTGGCGCCGTCCTGCGCCGTTGGCGCTCAGCTCTTCTTCGAGACGGGCCAATACCGACGGGTACTTCCGTCGTGCGCTGTCGAACGCAACGAACAGCGTCTCTTCGCTGACGACGTCCGACAGATCGACGAGGGTTCGAGCGAGCGGGGCGGTGGCGATGCCCTGCCGGTGCTGGGCTTCGGGCAGTCGGCGGGTGTGGTGCACCCGCGCGAGCCTCAAGCGCCGCGAGTGGTTGAATCCGACGGTCACCTCAATCAGTGCCGGCGGGCCATGGAAGCACTCGAGCTGCCAGAGAAACGCGGCCGTGCGATGCGAGGCCATCGCGCCGGGAAGTGAGAGCGTCGCGGCCATGACTTTCTGGTGCCACGAC
>JAGSPQ010000156.1 GCA_018262385.1 Myxococcaceae bacterium
TGGACGTCACCAACTGGCGCGACGAGGTCAGCTTCGTCTCGTGGACGGTCGACCTGATGGACATGCTGTCGTTCATGATGGCGATCGTGATGCTGGCGATCGTCGGGGTCGGGATCATGATCGTGATGTGGATCTCGATTCGCGAGCGGACCCGCGAGATCGGCACCCTGCGGGCGATCGGGATGCAGCGGCTGCGGGTGCTGGCGATGTTCCTCGCCGAGGGGTTCCTGCTCGGGGCGATGAGCTCGCTCGCCGGAGCGATCACCGGGGTGATCCTCTCGGCGCTGATCAACGGGGCCGGGGTCGCGCTCCCGCTCGAGGTTCAGCTGATCATGATGAGCGACAAGCTGATCATCATCCCCACCGCGCAGTGGGCGCTGACCGCGATCGCGTTCATCACCTTGGCCGTCACCTCGATCTCGCTGATCCCGTCGTTCATCGCCGCCCGGCTCAAGCCCGTCACCGCGATGTCGCACGTCGGCTGAGCCGCAGCCGGCAGCAGGCCCCGCCGCGGCGGCCTTGGGGTGAACAGCGCGAGGAAGCGGCGGGCCTGGCTCTCGAGCACGAACCGGTAGCGCTGGCACCGCCCGGATCCGGCGGGGACTTCGACCAGCCAGGCGCCCTCTGTCTCGGTCAGCTGGGGCAGGGTGGGCTCGGCGCTCATGCGGTCAAAGCAGGAGCAACCCGCGGACCAGCGCCAAGTGAGCGCCCGGTGGCCGCGTTCTTCCGCCGTGGCCGGCGGCCTGCGCAACAATCGCGAGCGGCCGCGCAGGCTCGACGCACCGCCGCGCCTGAAATATGAACAGCCGATGTTCGTGCGCACCTTCGCCCTCACCGCCGTCGTCCTCGCCGCCGGCTGCGGCCCGGGATCCCCGCTGGTCGGCACCTGGCGCTACAACCTCGAGACGGTGATCGCGACCGCCACCGGGCCGATGACGAAGACGGTGAGCTTCGATCTCGATCTCGGCTCGACCGCGGCCCCCGATCTGGTGGTCTGGAAAATCGGCGGCGGCTGCAACGTCGCCCTGGGGGTGTCCGGGAAGGTGGCCGAGCTCACCACCGCCCCTCCGCTGTGTGGAATGTCGGCCGGCGCGCAGATCCCGCTGATCGGCGAGACCGGCACGATGGTGAAGAGCGGCGATCAGCTGGGAGTCAACTCTGCCCGCTTCGAGGTGCTGGACGACGGTCACCTCAGCACCCGCTTCGACTACAAGCTCTACACCGACCTGCGCGACTCGCGGGTGGGGCCGGTGATCACCGTCACCACCCTGGCGGGAAAGCACGGCACCCGGGTGAAGTAGCGCTACCGCGGCGCCAGCGGGTGCTGCTCCAGGTGCTGCAGCACGTAGTCGCGAAACGCGATCACCTTGCGCGCGACGTGCTGCGCGGGGGGATGAACCAGGTACAGCGCGCCGATCGTCTGCTCCAGCTTCGGCAGCACCCGCACCAGCGTCCCCACCGCCAGATCCGGCTGGGCGAGGAAGGTGGGCATCAGGCCGATCCCCGCGCCGGCGCGCACCGTGCCGTGCAGGAAGAGCATGTCGTCGCCCACCACCCTCGGCTTCTTCTTCAAGCTGCCCAGCGCGGCCGGCAGCTTGAAGCCGCGAAAGGTCACCCAGTCGTGCTCGAGCGCATCCTCCGCCGTCCGCGGAGTGCCGGCCCGGGCCAGGTAGGTGGGCGAGGCGAACAGCCCAAAGCCGATCGGCGTCAGCCGCCGCGCCACCAGCGACGAGTCCTCCAGCTTCACTCCCGCCCGGAGCGCCAGATCGAACCCCTCGCCGACCAGGTCCACCGTCTGGTTGGTGAGCCGGACGTCGATCTGCACCGCCGGGTAGCGCAGGCCGAAGCCGGCGATGATCTGCGGCAGCACGATCGACCCGATGTCGCCCGAGGCGGTCAGCCGCAGCTGGCCCGACGGCTCCTCCTCGCGCTCGGGAAGACTGCCCAGCGCTTCCTCGAGCGCGAGCAGCTGCGGCCGCACCTTCGCCAGCAGCGCGGTGCCCGCGGTGGTCAGCGCCACGCTGCGGGTGGTGCGGTTGAACAGCTGCACCCCCAGCTCGCGCTCGAGCGCCGCGATGCTCCGGCTCACCGACGAGCGGCGCACCCCCAGCTTCTTCGCCCCGGCCGAGAAGCTGGCCGCCTCGGCCACCGCCTGAAACACCGAGATCAGGTTCAGATCCATTGGTGCGCTCCACGCAACACAGCCGGCGCCGACCTTAGGCTGGTAACGCCTGCGCAGCATCGGCATATTGGCAAGGCGATGGACCCGACCTCGATCGATCGACGCGAAGTGCTGGTGGCGGGCGCCGCCGCGGCGGGCAGCGTGCTGACCGGAGCCACCCCGAAGCGCCGGCTGCCCACGATCTTCCTGCCCCACGGCGGAGGCCCCTGCTTCTTCATGCCCGACGGCGCGATGGGGCCGCCCGGCACCTGGAAGGCGATGGGCGAGTACCTCAAGGGGATCAACGCCACCTTGCCCTTCACCCCGGCGGCGCTGCTGGTGATCTCTGCCCACTGGGAGACCCCGGTGCCCACGGTGATCACCGCGGCCCAGCCTCCGCTGCTCTACGACTACTACGGCTTTCCCCCCGAGACCTACGCGCTGAAGTGGCCCGCGCCCGGCGCGCCCACCCTCGCCGGCCGGGTCCAGCGCCTGCTCGGCGAGGCGGGGATCGCCAGCGCCGCCGAGCCAAAGCGCGGCTTCGATCACGGGGTGTTCATCCCGCTCAAGCTGGCCTACCCCGAGGCGCAGCTGCCGACCGTGCAGCTGTCGCTGCGCTCAGGGCTCGATCCGGCGCAGCACCTGGCGATCGGCCGCGCCCTCGCGCCGCTGCGGGACGAGGGGGTGCTGATCGTCGGCAGCGGGATGAGCTACCACAACATGCGCGGCTTCAACTCCGCCCCCGCCGCCGCCGACTCGAAGCGCTTCGACGCCTGGCTGCAGCAGACGGTGGCCGAGGATCCGCAGGCCCGTGACCGCCGCCTGCTGGACTGGTTGAGCGCCCCGTCCGCCCGCGCCTGTCACCCCCGCGAGGAGCACCTGCTGCCGCTGATGGTGACCGCCGGAGCGGCCGGCGCCGACCGCGGCCACCCCGTCTTCAGCGGGGCAGCCCTGGGCGTCCAGGTGTCGGCGGTGCAGTTCGGCTGAGCCCCCCCGCGCTGGGCCGGGGCCGCTCCGGCTTCGTCTTCTGCTGCGCGGCGAGGGTTCCCTCCAGCAGGGCCGCGAGGTCTGCGTGCCTCAGCCAGCGGGCGTGCGCGTCGAGCTGGGCGAGCAGGGCGGCGATCCACTCGGGATCCGGCTCGCCCGACGCCTTGCGGGCTGCGAGCTTCGCCTCGCGGTGGGCGGGGTTCCAGGTCAGCTCGTCCTCGGCCTCGCCGGGGCGCAGGCGGCGCTTCAGATCGCCCAGCTTCAGCCGCAGGTGGCGCAACGACCGCTTGCGGATCAGCTGGCCGCTGACCGTCGGCGCCGACTCGGCCAGCCAGCGCTTCTTGTAATAGGAGAAGCCCGACAAGAAGTTGACCGCGCGGTACCCGCTCTCGATCGCGTGCCGCATCGTCATCAGCACCACCGCCGCGCCGGGCCCGAGCCGCTCGAACGCCTCGTCGTACATGATCGCCATCAGCTGCAGCGTCTTCTCGTATTCCCCGCTGAAGGACGCCGCGATCGGGGTGCGGTCGAGCAGCAGCAGCCCGAGGTGCGCCCGCATCGGCTGCCGGGGCGCCAGCAGGCTGCGGAAGTACTCCACCCGATCCGGGTGGCTGTCGATCGCGAAGCGGTTGCCCGCCCGCCAGGTGCGCCGCTCGAGCGGCCGCATCAGCTCGAACAGCACCGGGGTCACCTTCGGATCCATCGACCAGACGTACGAGACCTCGCCCGCCGCCAACAGGGTCTGGAACTTCTTGCGCAGGTCGGTGCGGAACTTCCCCCGCAGCGCCTGGAAGTACTGCTGCAGGCTGCTCCAGCGGACGTCGATCACGTTCGACTCGCGGGTCGGCCACGCCCGCACTTCGTAGCGGCCCAGATCGACGCGCGGTGGATGCGGGAAGAGCGCCGAGCCCTCGAGCTGCTGGTGGAAGTCGAGCCACGCCCACTCGCCACTGCGCGAGAGCAGGTAGCGCAGGAACGCCTCGCCGCAGCGGGCCTCGTCCTCGGGGCGGCAGACCAGGTACGGGCAGTTGGTGTCGTGGGTGGCGAAGAACTCCAGCTTCCCCGACTCGAGCCCCAGGATCCGATCGGGGATTCGCCGCAGCGGCAGGTAGGCGATCGGCTGGTTGTTCTCGAAGGCGACCAGGAACCACGGCTCGGCGTTCTTGTCGTTCGGGTAGTAGCCGTCGTGGCGGCTGAAGTTCTCGAGGAAGCTGAAGGTGGAGAAGGGATCCTTGAGCCGCGACGCCCGGCTCAGCGCGTCCAGGTGCCGCCGATGGGGTGCGGCCTCCCGCAGCAGGTGAAAGCAGCGGACTTCCATGGCGGATGCCTCCTGTCGGGTCATCGGTTCAAGACCACCGTCCGGACGAAGGAGCGGGGATGGCGGGCGTAGGCCGAGATCCGGCTGAAGAAGTCGACCGCTGCCGGGACCCGGTCGTCGTCGTCGAACACCGCGTCGACCGTCTGGTGGTCGCGAACCCAGCTGCGCCAGCCGCGCGCCTCTTCCGACGGCATCGCCCGCGAAGCCTGCTGCGAGCTGAGCACCAGGTTGAGCGCCATCTGGTGGCAGAAGACCGGCGGCGGCGCGTTCGCCGTCGACCACTCGCCGGCGGCCTGCAGCAGCCGGGCGACCCGCTCGGTGTTCTGCCTCGCGCTCTCGTAGGCGAGCGCGACCAGCGGCAGGCCGCGCGCGACGTCGAAACCCAGCTGCCCGAAGAAGCGCGGGTTGAAGTCGATCAGCAGCCGCCCGTCGCCCTCGCGGATGAACTCGGCCTCGAACACCCCGAAGTAGCCGATGCGCTGGCACAGCGAGACGATCCCCTCGGCGAGCGCCGGCTCGATCGGGGCGTTCTCGAAGCAGATCCCCACCCCCAGCCGGCGCGGCAGCTGGAGCACCTTGGTCGCCGCCCGCATCGCCCACTGGCCCCGATGGGTGATGAAGCCCGAGAGGCTGTAGATCGCGCTCCCCGCCCCGGGGTGGAACTCCTGCACCATCGGGCGGGCGACCTGGGGATCCCGCTCGACCAGCTCGGGCGCGTACGGCTCGTCGGCGAACGCCTCGTAGCGCGCCTTCAGCCGGCCGGGCTCGGTCACCACCTCGCCCTTGCGGTGGTGGGTGAAGAGGATCTGCGTCACCGGCTTGATCACCAGGCCTGGGCCCGGCTGCTGGGCGAGCTGCGCGAAGTCGGCGTCGGTCTGCGGAAACCAGGTGCGGGGAACCTGCAGCCCGACCGCGCGCGCCTCGGCGTAGAGGGTGCGCTTGTTGAGCAGCGCATAGATCGCCTCGATCGGCGGCTGGTAGAGGTGAAAGTGCTGCGAGAGCTCTTCGCGATGCGCGGCGTAGATGAACGCGGCGTCGTCGCTGGTCGGGTAGAGGACGTGCCCGGGCGCGCTGGACCCGAACTCGAGCAGCCACTTCAAGAACGCCCGCGAGTCGGACGTCGGAGGGCAGCTGCAGCTGCGCGCGACGAACCGCGACCACGAGGCGATTCCGAGCCGGTTGTCGTGCGCGACGGTGACCGGGATCCCATACCGGCCCAGGCTGCGCGCGGCCGCGAGGGTCCCGTAGAAGTCGGCGTTGGTCAGCAGCGCTGGGTTCGCGATCCGGGCCACGCCTTCCCGCGAGCAACCGTTGTGCCGCGATCGCCCCCCCGCGGAAGCCCCGCCGCCGCGGCGCAGAGTTGGCGTTCTGGGCCGCGCTGCCGCGTAACCGCTGCGTGACGCGCCCGGCCGCCTGATTTCTCGCGGTTTGGCGGGCAGCTGGGCAGATGTCAGTCCGTACTGATAGGGTGTTCAGTGTCCACCGAGCACGCGGTCAGGAGGAGGGGTTCATGTTGCTGTCGCTGCGGTTGTCGAACTTTGCGGTGATCGAGGAAGCCGAGGTCGCCTTCGGGCCGGGCCTCACCGTGCTGACGGGAGAAACCGGAGCGGGCAAGTCGATGCTGATCGACGCGCTCGCCCTGCTGTCGGGCGCCCGCGGCGACGCCGAGACGGTGCGCTCGGGGGCCGAGGAAGCGGTCGTCGAGGGGGTGTTCGAGCGCTCGGCCGCGATGGGTGGCCGCCTGGCGGAGCTCGGCCTGCCCGACCTCGGCGCCGAGGTGAGCGTGCGCCGGGTGGTCGGCCGCAACGGCCGGGGCAAGGCGCACGTCAACGGAGCGCTGGTGGCGGTCGGGGTGCTCGGGCGGCTGATGCACGGGCTGGTCGACGTCGCCGGTCAGCACGAGCACTTCGCGCTCTTCGATGCGGGGCGGCACTGCGCGCTGCTCGATCGGCTGGGAGGAGAGTGGGTGGCGCGCGCTTTCACCCGCTACGGTGAAGCCTTCGCCGCGCTCCAGCAGGTCGACCGGGAGCTCGCCGCGGTGGGCGGCGACGAGACCCAGGTGCAGGTGCGGGCCGAGTTTCTCCAGTACCAGCTCGACGAGATCGAGAAGGTCGCGCCCAGGCCGGGGGAAGATCTGCAGCTCGAGGCGGAGCAGCGCCGGCTGAAGGCCAGCCAGCGGCTGCGGCAGCTGGCCTCGCTCGCCGAGGAGCTCGTCTCCACCCGCGAGGCGTCGGCGCTCGAGCTGACCGGGCGCGCGCTGGGGGCGGTGGGCGAGGCCGAGAAGATCGACCCGGCCTTCAGTGGCCCCCGCGAGCGGCTGGTCGCCGCCCAGGCCGAGCTGGAGGAGTCGGCCCGCGGGCTCTCGCGCTACCTCAGCACCCTCGAGGCGGATCCCGGCCGGCTCGCCGAGGTCGACGATCGGCTCGATGCGCTGCGCCGGCTCTCGCGCAAGCATGGCGCTTCGCTCGATGGCGTGCTCGCCCGGCGGGACGCCCTCGTCGCTGAGCTGCAGACGCTGCTCCATCGGGCCGAGCGGCGGGCCGAGCTCGAGCAGCAGCGCGCCCGGGCGGTGGTCGAGGCCGCCGCCTGCGGCGCTTCGCTCAGCGCGGCCCGAAAGACCGCCGGCGGCGCGCTGGTGGAAGCGGTGGCCGAACGGCTGAAGAAGCTGGCGATGGCCCGGGCCCGCTTCGCGGTGCAGCTCGACGTCCAGCCGCTGGGCCCGACCGGTGGCGATGCGGTCGAGCTGCTCTTCTCGGCCAACGTCGGCGAGCCGCTGCGGCCGCTGGCGAAGGTGGCCTCCGGGGGAGAGGCCTCCCGGGTGATGCTGGCGATCAAGGCCGCGCTCGCCGAGTCCGACGAGTGCGGGTGCACGGTGTTCGACGAGGCGGACGCCGGAGTCGGCGGCGCGGTCGCCGACGTGGTCGGCCGGCTGATCAAAGAGGTGAGCCGGCACCGCCAGGTCCTCTGCATCACCCACCTGCCGCAG
>JAGSPQ010000937.1 GCA_018262385.1 Myxococcaceae bacterium
ACGATCAAGCGGGCCTGAGCCGCGACCCACCCGTCCTTCGACGGGCTCAGGATGAACGAAACGGGCTCAGACGGTCAGCCCGGTGAGGTGGTTCAAGAACGCCATCCGAACGTCCTCGGGCACCGGCCTGGCCTTGAAGGTGTCCATGTCGATCGGGACGGTGATGATCTCGACCTCGGCGCAGAGGGTGGCGCTGTCGTTGAGGAACAGCTGGTAGCGGTTGGTGATCGACTTCGACGACAGCTTCACCGTCTCCATCGAGATGCGGGCGACGTCGCCGAAGCGCAGCGGGTGCTTGAAGTTCGCCTCGGCGTGCACGCTCGGGTAGCCGATTTTGCGCTTCTGGAGCATCTGGGCGTAGGGGATCCCCACCGCTTCCCCGAAGAAGTCCTCGAACACCTGGTGGCAGTAGCCGAACAGGTTGGGGAAGTAGACGACCCGGGCGAAGTCGACGTCATCGAAGCGGATGGGGATTTTCTTGGTGAACGCCATGGGGCTCAGGAGAACGCGTCGATGCCGGTGATCGCCTTGCCGAGGATCAGGGTGTGGACCTCGTGGGTGCCCTCGTAGGTGTAGACGCTCTCGAGGTTGAGCATGTGGCGAACCGGCGGGTACTCGTCGGTGATCCCGTTGGCGCCGTAGATGCTGTGGGCGACCCGGGCGATGTCGAGCGCGACCTTGACGTTGTTGCGCTTGCAGACCGAGACCTGCTCGGGCGAGACCTTGCCGTGCTCGTCCTTGAGCTTGGCGAGCCGCCACGCGAGCAGCTGGCCCTTGACGATCTCCTGCAGCATGTCGGCGAGCTTTTCCTGGGTGAGCTGGAAGCCGGCGATCGGCTTGTTGAACTGCACCCGGGACAGCGCGTACTCGCGGGCGCCCTCGAAGCACGCCACCGCGGCGCCCATCACCGCGAACGAGATCCCCATCCGCGCGTTGTTGAGGCAGGACAGCGGCCCGCGCAGCCCCTGGACGTTGGGCAGCATGTTCTTCGCCGGGACCCGCACGTCCTGGAACGAGAGCTCGGCGGTGTGCGAGGCGCGCAGCGAGAACTTTCCTTTGATCTCGTCGGCGCGGTAGCCGGGCATGCCCTTCTCGACGAGGAAGCCGCGGATGCTCTCCTGCCCGCCGTCGTCGACCTTCGCCCAGACGATCGCGACGTCGGCGATGTTGCCGTTGGTGATCCACATCTTCGCGCCGTTGAGCACGTAGTGGTCGCCGTCCTTCTTCGCGCGGGTGCGCATCCCCCCGGGGTCGCTGCCGAAGTCGGGCTCGGTGAGGCCGAAGCAGCCGATCAACTTGCCCTTCGCCATCCCGGGCAGCCAGCGGTCCTTCTGCTCGTCCGAGCCGAAGGTGTAGATCGGGAACATGCACAGCGAGCTCTGCACCGAGGCGAAGCTGCGCAGGCCGGAGTCGCCCCGCTCGAGCTCCTGGAGGATCAGCCCGTAGGTGATGTTGTTGAGGCCGGCGCAGCCGTAGCCCTTGAGGGTCGCTCCGAACACGCCGAGCTCGGCGATTCGCGGAATGAGCTCCATCGGGAAGGTGCCGTTGCGGAAGTGTTTGCCGATGATCGGCAAATATTCCTTGTCGACGAAGGCTGCGACCATGTCGCGCGCGGCCCGCTCTTCAGGCTCCAGCAGATCATCAATTCGATAGAGGTCGGTGATGGCGGCTCGGCTCATGGAGCCGCCTATATCAAGCTCAACGCCTGCCGCGGACGATCACCGGCCCGTTGTTGTCGCTGCCGCCGAAGTAGACCTCGTCCGGGGTGAGGACGAGGATCTCGTTCACGGAGGTGATCGCCGGCAGGTCGACCGCGGTTGGCACCCAGGGGCCTCCGTCTGAGACGTGGAGCAGCTTCGGCGCGCCTGAGTTGCTCGCCGCGTAGGCCTCGTCGGGCCAGGCAAAGCCGACCGCGTTGAAGTTGGTAGACGTATTGATCGGATTAGCGGTGAGCGACCAGGTGGAGGTGGCGGCGTTCCGGGTCAGCGCGCGCTTCTTGGCGCCGACGGTGACCATCGAGTCGCCGAGGCCGTGGATGCCGGTCCAGGTCTGGCTGGTAGCGTCGGCTCCGAGGGCGGACAGATCGAGGCCGGCGGTCTCCACCGTCGCGGCGCCCTGCTCCCAGCGGACGACGTCCCGGATGCCGGTGATGAACAGCACCCCGTCGGGGCGCAGGTAGCAGTCGCGGGGAGAGATGAGGCCGAGGTTGTTGCTCAGCTGGGTCCAGCTGACGCCGTCCCAGTGCCAGAGGATGGCGATCGAGCTGTCGCGATTGGCGATCGCGTAGACGTCGGTCGCAGAGCTGCCGCAGAGCGCATCGAGATCGCTGGAGGAGTTGGGGATGTCGAAGGTGTCGAACGCGGCGGGCGAGGTGCAGTTGTTGAGGCACCAGCGCAGGGTGCGGACGTTGCTGGCGATGAACACCGCGCCGGTCGGAGCGACGTAGACGTCCGTCCAGCTGCTGGTCCACCCGAGCATCTCGCCGAAGCCGCCGTCGGTGCGCCGGTAGACGTGGCCGTTGTCGCTCACCGCCCACAGCTCGCCCGGGTGGCCCGAGAGGCCGGTGATGCTCCCGTAGTTGAGGCTGGCCGGCAGCGAGAGCGCGGAGAGCTGCAGCGGGGCGTAGTTCCGGCCGGCATCGGCGGTGCTGCCGCCCGTTCCGCCTCCGGTGCCCCCGCCAGCCCCACCCGCGGTGCCACCGCCAGTGCC
>JAGSPQ010000938.1 GCA_018262385.1 Myxococcaceae bacterium
TCGGCGCCGCCGCGGCCGCCGCGGGGATCACGATGTAGACCGGAGCGGCAGCGGGCGCGGCGGCCACCGGGGCCGGCGCCGGGCTGCGATCCTCACGGTCGTACCGGCCGTAGCCGTAGCCGTCTCTGGGGCCGTCGTAACGCTGGCTCCAGCGCTCGTGGCAGCCACCCCCGCGGTGGGCCATTCGCGCGAAGCCGGAACCGAAGCCCACCACCACCCCGACGCTCAACAGCACGATCAATCCTTTGCGCATGACGTTCTTCTCCTGGAATGAGGTTGGACTTCTTTCTAGAGGTTCACTGCAGCGGCCTGGGTTCCGTGGCCGTACCCGCCGCCCCAGCGTCCGCCGTGGCCCCCGCAGCCGCCGTGGAGCGCGCGCGGGCCGTTCTCGAGCAGATCGCCAGCGACCTGCCGCTGCGCCGGAGTGAGCGCCTCGTGGATCTTCTGCAGGTTCTCAAGGACGCTCTTCTTGAAGGCGTCCGCCGCTTCCTGCTGCTTCTCAAACGCCACGTTCACCGCGGCGGTGTCGAAGTGCTCGCCCCGCATCGCGCGCCCGAGGTCGATCCGCCCGCCGAAGAAGGCCTGCTTCGCCGCGCGGCCGTTCTGCTCGACCTGCTCGACCGCCTCGAGGATCACCTTCTCCTGGCCGGGGGTGGTGTCGAGCCGCTCGAACAGCCGGCGCAGCATCCAGCGCCGGGGGCCACCGCCGAAGCGATGACCGCCGCGGCCGTGCCGCACCACCTTGATCAGGCCAATGAGAGAAAGCGTTCCGATCAGAAACCCAAACATGACTGCCTCCGTCTGCTTCGCCGGCGCCGTGGTGGCGCCCGCCGCGTGAACAGAAGGTAGGAAGGCTGTGTGAAGGCTCGGCGAGGATCGGGCTGAAGAACTGTTAAGGCGAAGGCACCCGGCTAGACGGCGCGGCGGCCCCCCCCGGCAAAGCCGACCAGGGCCAACACCGCCATCGCGCCGATGATCGAGAAGATCAGCCCCGAGGGGCCGATCGCGAGGTAGTTGCCGCCGGAGTTCAAGAGCGACCCCAGCATCCCGCCGACGAAACTGCCGACGATGCCCAGGGCGGTGGTGGCAAGTAGGCCCAACGACTGGTTGCCCGGCATCACTGCCCGCGCAATCAGGCCTGCGACCAGACCGATGACCAGGAAGGCAATCAGGCTCATGGCGATTCTCCGAGGTGAAGGCTGCGTGTTACCTCCAGAGGTAGCAGGGTGCGTGCCACCCCAAACCACCCAGCGGTAACGCCGGCACGACTTGTGAAGCCCCACTGCCGGGGTGCTTGCGATGCGACGTGCACTCAGAACCGGCAGGGACGTCTGGACGGTGGTGAAGCAGAGCTTCGGCGCGTGGGTGGACGATGACGTGCCGACCCACGCCGCGAGCCTCGCCTTCTACACGGTGTTCTCGATCGCCCCGACGCTGATCATCGCGGTCGCGGTGGCGGGGATCATCTTCGGAGAGGAGGCGGCGCGCGGCGAGATCCGGACCCAGATCGAGGGGCTGGTCGGCCCGGCGGGCGCGCAGGTGATCGAGGACCTGATGGCCAACGCGGCCAGGCCGGGCGCCGGGCTGCTGGCGAGCGTGCTCGGAATCCTGATCCTGTTCTTCGGCGCCACCGGGGTCTTCGCCGCGCTGCACACCGCGCTCAATCACATCTGGGGGGTGAAGCCGAAGAAGTCGAACGGGGTGATCGCCTTCCTGCGCACCCGGCTCCTCTCGTTCGGGATGGTGCTGGGGGTCGGCTTCCTGCTGCTGATGTCGCTGGTGATCAGCGCGGCGATCTCGGCGCTGGGGAAGGTGCTGCAGAGCGGCGACTTCGAGCGGGTGTGGCAGCCGGCGAACTTCGTCTTCTCGTTCGGGGTGGTCACCGTGCTGTTCGCGATGATCTACAAGCTGCTGCCCGACCTCCAGATCGCCTGGCGCGACGTCTGGCTCGGCGCCGGGGTGACGGCGGGGCTGTTCAACATCGGCAAGTTCCTGATCGGCCTCTACCTCGGCAAGAGCAGCGTGGCCTCGAGCTACGGCGCGGCGGGCTCGTTCGCGGTGCTGCTGTTGTGGATCTACTACTCGACGATGGTGCTGTTCCTCGGCGCCGAGTTCACCCGGGTGTACGCGACCACCTTCGGCTCGCTCAAAGCTCACCCACCGCGCGAGCCGAAGCGGCCGGGCAGCCCCGAGCAACCACCCGGGCTGCCGATCGGCGCTACGCCTTCAGGTCGAGGGTGACCGCGCCGACGAAGCGCGACTCGCCCAGCAGCTCGACGGTGCGCTGGGCGGAGTCGAAGTCGGTCTCGCCCAGCTGAATGCACAGCAGCGCGGCGTCGGCGGCGAGCGCGACCGGGATCCCGGCCGGGTTGCTGACCACCGACTCGAGCACCACGATCACCAGCCCGCCGGACGCGACATGGGTGGTCATGTCGATGATCAGCCGCGAGGCGTTCTGCAGATCGGCCCCTTCGCCGGAGATGAGCTTGATCGGGCTGTCCTTGTGGATGGCGCCGACCTGGGCGAGCGCGCGGGCGACGCTGGTCGCCGCTCCGCCCGGGTGGGCCGGCAGCACCACCAGCGAGCTCCAGTCCTTCCGTAGGGTGGCAAACCACAGCCGCTGCAGCTCGGCGGAAGGCATCTCGGCGGTGGCAGGCTTCATTTGACCTCCAGCACCGCTTTCACCGCTTTGGTGAAGTCGGAGCGGGT
>JAGSPQ010000939.1 GCA_018262385.1 Myxococcaceae bacterium
GGCCTGCCGATGCTGCCGATCAGCACCGGCAATTCGCTCGCCACCGGCCTGGCGGTCGTCTCGCGCGGCGAGCTGCTGCTGCCGCCGTCGCTGATCACCGTAGGCGGGGCCACCGTCCCCACGGTGGTCGACCTGTCTGCGGTCGGGGTGATCACCACCTCCAACGGCGCGTTCATCTTCTTCGACGCCAACGGGCTGACGCCGTTCGATCTGAACACCAACCGCACCTACGCGGCGCCGATCCACATCGGGCTGTACGAAGCCAACGGCGTGCTCAGCCGGGGCGACGGCGGTTTCCCGGACTACGTGGCCGGGCCGGTGCTCGAGGCCGACGGGGGCGTGGCGCTGACCTTTGCCAATGGCGCGTGGCGCTCGGAGGTGATCGACATCGTGATCAACGGGCTGATCCCCGGTCTCGAGGACGTCGCGATCATGAACCCTGGCAGCCTGGAGTATCCGGTTCCGCCCGAAGCGATCGGCCGCGCCCAGGCGGGAGACATTCTGATCTTCGACACCGCCGACGGCGGGTGCCGCACGACGGTCGCCGAGATCACCGCCACCGGGCTCCGGGCCCCCCCGAACAACCCCTGCTCCGGGGCCACCCGGTTCGCGGTGCGGGCCGACGGAGCCGATCGCTACGCGATCCGGGCGACCACCACCGGCTACCTCGGGCGCAGCGGCCCCGGGACCCAGTTGCCGGACGGCGGAGTGGTGAACCGGACGTTCAACTACCAGGGCGGCTACTACCGCCGCTCGTTGCCCTTCGACCCCGATGGGCCGACCTTCAGCGTGGTGCTCGGGCCCGAGCTTCCCCGGCTGTGGGAAGACTGGCGCTGGAGCATCGACGTTCAGCCCGAAGAGCTGCCGTTCACCCTGAGGGTCGACTCCCAGTCGGTGGGGTGCTCGACCAACGTCGCGGGCAGCGTGCTGTGGGACCTCGACCGGCAGGCGATCTTCAGCGTCTTTCCTTCGGCCAACGGGATCATCGAGCTCAACCCCCGGAACGCCCGAAACGACGTCCTCGAGGCAGACGACGGCGTTTCATGTTGGCGCTGAAAGCGCTCCGTGCTGCTAAGTAGCCACATAGACCCGGAAAAAAGGGGCTGATATCTTGCGGACCTCCCCGTTCCGCTCTTGACTCAAACACAATGATGGACCCGAGCAGCCGCCCACCGCGCAAGGTCGCGATAGCCGATCACATCTGGGAAGCCTTTGAAGAAATGGCCTCCCAGATGGGATCCGAGCGGGACGCCCTCATCAACCAGGCGATGTTCATGTTCGCCCGGCTCAACGGCTTCATCGAGTCGGACAAGAGCGCGCCCGGGGCCCCGGCGGGCAGGGCCAACGGCGGCGCGCCGCCGGGCCGTCCGAATCCTCCTCCTCAGGGAAGGGCCGCTCCCCCGGTGCTGGCACCGGTCAAAGAGCCCCCGCGCCGCCCGGAGCCGCCTTCCCAGAAGCTCGATGACGATCCGGTTCGGCGCGAAGTGGCCGAGCGGGTGCTCGAGACCGCCGCCGAGCTCGAGCGGCTGATCAAGGGAAAGAACAGCCAGAGCCAGAACCTCGACGACTCGGTTCCCGAAGCGCCCCCCGATGACGACATGGGTGGGGTGGACGTCGAAGAGCCGTCGAACGACTCCGGAGCCGGCCCCGCCCTCTACCTGATGGCCGAAGGCGGCGAGCTCGATCGGATCGCCAAGGATCGGTTCGTGATCGGGCGCGGCAAGCACTGCGACTTCGTGATCAACTCCGGCAAGGTCTCGCGCGAGCATGCGGTCATCCTCCGCGACGGCAACGAGTTCTTCATCGAGGATCTCGGCAGCAGCAACGGCACCTGGTTCAACAAGCAGCGGATCAAGCGCCGCAAGGTCGAAGACGGAGACGAGTACTTCATCTGCAGCGAGAAGGTGAAGCTGGTCTTCCGCTAGCTGCTCTGGTCTTATTTCGGGGCGTTGGACCTCAAAGAAACCCTCTGGCTCGTGCTGGCGGTCGCCCTATTGATCTCGGTGGTGACTGACGTGGTGAGCCGGAGGATCCTGGACCTCGTCACTTTTCCCACCATCGCCATCGCCCTCGCGCTGCGCTGGCTGCAGGGGGTGGGCGATCTCGAGGGCGGGCTGGTCTCGGGGCTGGTGGCGGGCGGCGCGGCGGCCGGGTTCTTCGCGGTGCTGGCGTGGCGGGGAGGGGCGTTTGGCTGGGGCGACGTCAAGCTGGTCGCCGCGGTGGGGGCGGTCTTCGGCTACCCGCTGATCATGGGGGCGCTTCTTTTCATTTCACTTGCGGGGGCGTTGCAGGCGATCGTGACGCTGATTTGGCAAGGAGCGGTGTGGGATACCTTGCGAGCCGTCGGGTTGAGATGGGGGAAGCGGCTCAAGCTCTCGAAGCACGTCGTCGAGGCACCCGCTCGCCACATCCCGTACGGAGTGGCGATCGCGCTGGGCAGCTTTTGGGCAATGTGGTGGGACAAGTCGAACAACTAGGGGTGAGCCGAATGCGTGTTTCTGGTCTGTCTTGCCTGGCCGCGGTCTTCGCGTTGCTCACCTCTGCCGTGGCGCTCGGGCAGGAAGGCGGCAACATCAGCCTCGGCGTCGGCACCCAGAAGGTGATCACCGTCCCCGGGATCCAGCGGGTCGCGGTGGGCGACTCGGCGATCGCGGACGTGAAGACGATCGGCAACAACCAGCTGCTGGTGATCGGCGCCGGCGAAG
>JAGSPQ010000940.1 GCA_018262385.1 Myxococcaceae bacterium
CGCGCTGGCCGACCGCCGGTTCGAGCGCCGGTTCGGCCAGTTGCTCGAGAGCGATCTGCCCGAGCACACCCGCGAAGGGCCGTACCCGTTCGTCCGCCTGCTCGACGACGGCGCGGCGGTGGTCGGGCTGCTGTCGGCCCGGGTGGGCCTGATCCCCGGCTTCTCGTTCGGGATCATCGGCCAGCGGCAGCTCGAGGGGCTGGCCCGGGTGATCGCCGACCCGGCGCTCGAGCACCGGGCGGTGCTGGTGGTGGTCCATCACGCGCCGCTGACGAAGGAAGGCAAGCCGGACAGGCCGCTGCACGGGCTGGTCGACGCGAAGAAGCTGTTCGAGATCGTGCGGGGCCCGCGGTTCGCGGTGCTCCACGGGCACATCCACCACCGCTACCACCACCCCGCCTCGCCGCAGCGCCCGCACGTATTCGGCGCGGGCAGCAGCACGATGCACGGGCGGGAAGGCTATTGGCTGATCGACGTGCGCGACGGAAAGTTCGTCGGCAGCGAGATGCGCCGTCCCGGCCAGTAGCCAGGGCGCTACATCAACCCATCGCACTCGGCGGGCTTGGGGGCTCCGCAGGCGGCGCTGAGCAGGGCGCGGGCGCAGGCGGCCTGCTTGGTGGCGCGCTCCTTGGTCACCGCGGTCTTCTTGCTGGTGGAGTCGCACTGCTTACTGGCCGCGAGGCAGCGATCCTTGGCGTCCTTCGCGCAGCTGCTCGCGTGACACTGGGCACCTGCCCACAAGTCACAAAGCCAGCGCTCCGAGTACTGCTCGGGCTTGGTACCGGAGGACGTCATCAGCAGGGCAGCGGCAAGGGTCGCGATCATCATGGCCGGCCCATTGTAGCCTGATCCGGCCGCCGCTCTATTTTCGGGTTTGTTCTGCTACAAATCGCCCCGATGGAATCCGGCGACCTGTCCTACGAAGAGTTGAAGCACCTGCGCACCGTCAGCCGCACAGTTGACGACATTCTCGAGCAGTCGCTCAAGAACCGGGAGAACCTGGAGCAGACCTTCAAGCGCCTGTTTCCCGAGCTGATCAAGCTCACCGGGGCGTCGGGAATTGCGATCACCAGCCTCGACGAGGAGCTGACGGTGCAGACCTGGCACCACGGCGACTTCGGGGGCACCTTCCCGGGGACCCTGCTCGAAGAGAACAGCTGGGGCGCGCGGAAGGCGGCGAACGGGACGCTGGTGTCCCAGGCGCTCGACATCGTCGGCACCAAGATCGGCGCGATCGGCCTCTACTTCGCCGGCGACCAGACCGGCGCCGACCGGGCGGGCCCGCTGCGGCGGCTGGTGGAGACGATCGCCGAAGAGCTCGACACCGTGCTGGCCTCGATTCAGACCGCGTCCGAGAAGCAGCAGGTGCTGGTGACGATCAACCACTTCCTCTCGAACCGGGTGTTCGAAGTGGGGATGGATCAGGCGGTGAGGGCGCTGTGCGAGAAGGTGAAGCTGCCCGGCTTCATGCTGATGTACCGGGACGCGGTCGAGTCGGGCGCGCTCCACTACCGGGTCTACAAGTACGGCCAGCTCGAGCACGCCAGCAACGGCATCCGGTCGGAGAAGATCGACGACGCGATCCGCTCGCACGGGCCGCAGCTGATCAACGCCCAGGATCGCAAGCTGCGCGAGGTGCTGGGCAGCCAGCGGGCGGTCGAGGCGGTGCTGATCTCCGGCGTGGGCGACGCGAGCGCGCTCGGGAAGATCATGATCTGGAGCGGCAGCGAGGGCTTCTCCGCCTACACGATGGATCTGATCCGCCTGCTCGCCTCGACGCTGTCGCAGCGGCTGCTCGACTACAACCGCGAGCGGATCCACCTCTCGCAGTTCTTCGCCGGCAAGTGCATCGACGAGCTGCTGCGCGATCCGGACTACGAGCGGCGCTACCTCACCCCGCGCGACGAAGAGGTCGGGATCCTCTTCGCCGACATCAACGGCTTCACCCGCATCTGCGAGACGGTGCTCGAGCGCCCCGAGCGGATCGGCAAGTTCGTCGACGACTGGAGCGAAGAGGCGGTCGGGATCCTCCACCGCCACAACGGGGTGTTCGACAAGATGGTCGGCGACTGCGTGATCGGCCTGTTCGGCCCGCCGTTCTTCAAGAGCACCGCCGCCGAGCGCACCCGGGACGCGGTGCGCGCCGCGCTCGAGATCCAGGCCTTCACCGCCGAGAAGATGTCCGCCCACCCGGAGATCTCGCGGCTGACCGAGATCCTGAAGTTGCCGGGGCTGGGCGTGGCGATCGGCGTCAACCTCGCCCCCACCTTCTGCGGGCTGTTCGGCCCCAACCGCCAGTACACCGGCTTCTCGACCGGGATGAACCAGACCGCCCGGCTCCAGTCGCTGGGCGCCTTCCGCGAGACCCTGCTGATGGAGTCGGCGAAGAAGGCGATCGAAGGGGTCGATGACCCGCTGCTGCGCGCGCTGAAGTACGGGCCGCTGACCGAGACGCCGGTGAAGAACGTCGGCAACCCGCTGCGGCACTTCAAGCTGGTCTGAGCCCGGCCGACGCGGCCGCCTCCGAATGAGAGGGGCGCTGCTCGCGCTGGGCAAGTCCCTGCGCAGCCGCCGCCGCCCACCGCCCGGTTGAGCGGGCACTTCGCCGGCGCGCGGGTTGGAAGCCCGCTTGCAGTGACCTCCGGCACCATGAGCGAACTCGCACGCGTCGAAGAGGGCGGTCGTCCGGACCTGGCCGAGCTG
>JAGSPQ010000157.1 GCA_018262385.1 Myxococcaceae bacterium
CGCGTGCGCCAGCCGCGGCGGCTCCATCTCGAGCAGCATCGAGGCGAGCACCATCGCGCCGTCGATCGCGACCCCGCCCGAGTGGTTGCCGACCAGCATCGCCCGCCCGCGCGGAGGCACGTGCTCGATCCCGAACGCCTTGACCCGGAAGTAGTGCCGGTAGAGGAAGGCGAGCGCGGTGAAGCCCACCCGCAGGTGCTTCTTCGAGACGCCGTACGGGTCGAGGCCCAGCGAGTTGAACCCCAGCTCCAGCCGATCCACCAGATCCGCAATCCGCTCGTCGCGCGCCATGGGCGGCGGAGGTTAACGCACGCCCGCGCGGGGCAACCGAGTAGTTGGTCAGCGCGAGCCGGAGGGTTCGCGGAACCCGCCGCGCACCCAGTCGTTGGCCACGTCGCGGTTGAACTTGAAGTCGGTGGCGACGCGGTGCCTGACGACGGTGGCGCCGGCATCGTCGATCGCCGACAGAAACGAGTGGGGCTCGTACTCATCGGGGACCCGCTCGAGCTGGACCTCGTACCAGCGGCCCTCCCAGGCGACGGAGACCTTCTTCTTCAGCGCCTGATCCTGCTGGCGCGCCGAGCGGTCGAGGACCTCGGACGCCGTCTTGACGAAGGTCGCAAAGGCGGGCCCGTCGAAGGGCTTGGGGTTCTTCTTGTCGCGGCCCATCACCCACGGGCTGATCAACGCCGGCTCGGCGAGGCCGCGCTTGTGAATCTCCACCGCCCAGCCGTCATCGTTCTCGTTCTTGATCACCCGGGCGGTCCAGCCGTTCTTCCGCCAGAAGGTGGGCTCCATCACGTCGGGCTCGGCGGGCGTCGTCTCGTCGCTCATGGCCTGCCTCTTACTCTCGTCTGAGTGGCCGCGCTCAGCGCACCCTGGACGCGCTCTGGCTCTTGATCGACGCGCGGGCGAGGAAGGCCTCGATCGTCCACGACGCCTGCGACACCTCGAGCAGGGTGGCGAAGCGCCCGAGCTCGACGTCGCGGCTGCCGCCCTGGGTAAAGAGCACCCACAGTGAGAGCGAGTAGCCCTTCGGATCCTGGGTGAAGAAGGTGGTCAGCACCCGAGTCTCGACCCGCGCGGCCTCGAGCGGCTCCTGGTCGACGCGCACCACCCCCTGCTCGTGGCGGAGGGTGACCTCGAAGATCCGCAGCGCCGCGCTGAGCTTGGGCAGCAGCCAGGGCAGGAAGCCCGCGCCGACCCCCAGGACGATCATCCCGTAGAGCGAGGTGGGGCCGAGAAACGCGATCGCCGCGATCCACCCGCCAAGGGCGAGCAACGGGGCCACGGCCCGACGGGGAGCGCGCCGACGGCGAATCGTCAGCGCTTCGTCCGAGGCCTGGTGGAATTCGACGCCGCGCACTCCACAAGTCTAACCGAGAGAATCGCGGCGGCTGGTGCCCGGCACCCCCAGCACGAAATCGACCCCGAACGCCTGCGACGGAGACAGCGCCCCTTCCGGGCGCCGGGCGAGCACCTGTTCGACCGCCGAGATGGCCGCGTGCCGGGTGAGGTCGTAACCGTCGGAGGTGTCGAGCCAACCCTCGGCAAACGCTCCGCCCTTCATGCTCGCCCGGGCGTAGAGGTGGGCGCTGCCGTGCTTCAGCTTCTCGGCGTCCGGCCCCGCGGTGCGCCGCTCCAGCTGCGCGTCGAGGCGAGAGCGAAAGGCGGGAAAGCCCAGGAGCTGGTTGAACAGCGGCAGCCCGACGGCACCGACCGGCCACGCGACCCGCAGGATTTTCGCGAGCGAGGAGGGCATCGCCAGGCAGACGGTGATGTTCGGGATGTGGGTGCTGTGCCAGGCGGTGACGAGGTCCCCGATCGGCGCCGGGACCACGAGCGCCTCGCGATGGCTGAACCGCACCGGGTGGACGCCTTTGCCCGGGGGAAAAGGGACGAGCGCGCCGTCGCGGCGGACCCAGCCCCCGCCGGGCACCATCCCGAGGGCGGACTTGGCGGTGCCGGCCGAGGGCTGGCCGAGCACGGCGAGGGCCAGCTCGAGGGTGTCGGCGCCGGGCAGCTTCGCCGCAACCCAGGCGGCGAGGCAGTCAGAGGGCACCACGTCGAAACCCACGCCGGGAATCAGCGCGATCTTCTTCGCCTTCGCCGCTGCGTCGCGCGCGAACAGCGCCTGGAAGACCGGCAGCTCGCCGGTGATGTCGAGGTAGCTGCAGCCGGTGTCGAGGCACGCATCGGCCATCGGCGAGCTGGTCTGGACGAAGGGGCCGGCGGCGTGAAGCACGGCGCCGGCGCCCTTCAGCAAGGCCCGCAGCCCGGCCGCGTCTTCCAGCGGCACCGCCTTCCAGTCGAGGTTCAGCCGCTCGCCCAGCGCGCGGAGCTTCTGGGGGTTGCGCCCGGCGAGCAGCGGCCGGTGACCGCGGCGGGCGGCCTCTTCGGCGAGGAGGACGCCGGTGTAGCCGGTGGCGCCGTAGAGGACCCAGGGGGACACGGGGCCGACAGTAGTCGCGTTTCGGGGCCGGGGGGTTGCCGACCGTTGGCCCCCTTCCTCCGACCGCTCACCGCACCCGTCGGCACCCGGCGCTCCGGCGCGGGTTCAATTCCTCCCATGCGCCTGCCCCGCTTCCTGCTGCTGTGTCTGCCGATCCTCGCCACCGCGGCGACCGCGGCCCACCTCAACACCGCCGCGGCGAAGCCGGCCGGCTTCCCCGAGGGCGTCGCCCAGCAGGTGAAGTGGCTCGAGGCCACCCTCGACGACGAGGACGCGGCGGCCAACCAGCACGCCTTCCCGGAAGGCGAGCTGTTCACCTGGGAGTTCTATTCGCTCGCGCTGTTCAACCTCGCCGAAGAGACCCACGCCCCCGAGGACGTGGAGCGGGCGATCAAGGTCGCGCGGGCGGTGCTGCCGAAGATGGACGCGATGCTCACCCACGTCCCGTTCTCCCGAATGAAGGCTCGCCGGCTGCGGGGAGGCATCTGCTGGTTCTCGGGGCAGAACCTGGTCCGCGCCCGGCTGGTGGCGCTGGCGGGCGAGCGGGCGACGGCGAAAGAGGTGCAGCGCTTCCACGACGACAGCGCGCTGCTGTTCGGCGAGTTCTCGCGCTCGAAGACCGCGGTGCTCGAGGCGCACCCGGGCCAGAGCTGGCCGGTGGACTCGCTGTTCGGCTTCGAGTCGCTCCAGCTGCACGACCGGCTCTTCGGCACCGCCTGGTTCCGCGCGTTCGACACCTGGGTCGCCGCGATGGAGTCGACCAAAGACAAGGCGACCGGGCTGCACGTGTCCTTCCTCCACCTCGACGGCCGGGTGCGCGACGTGCCCCGCGGCTGCGCGCTGTCGTGGAGCCTGGCGGTGCTGCCACGGCTCCACCCGCGGATCGCCGCCGAGCAGTGGGCCGCCTACAAGAAGTCCTTCTTCGGCTGCACCGCCGGAGTGTGCCTGGTGCGCGAATACCCACCCGGAGTGGATCGCGCCGGCGACGTCGACTCGGGCCCGGTGGTGAACGGGTATGGGATGTCCGCGACGGCGTTCGCCCTCGCGGCCGCGCGCGCCAACGGCGATCGCGAAACCGCCGCCGCGCTCGAGCGGCTGGGCGAGTCTTTCGGCAGCCCGGTGGTGACCGCGGCGGGCAAGCGCTACCTCAATGGGACGGTGCCGATGTTCGACGTTCTTTCGCTGTGGGTGCGAACGGTTAGGATGACCGCTCCTCCATGAGCGACTCCGAGAGCCCCGACAACCGCCGCAAGCACGCCCGCACTCCGCTCTCGCTGCTGGTGCAGTTCCGCTTCAACACCTTCGAGGACTTCCTCGCCGACTACTCCCACGACATCTCCCCGGGCGGGATGTTCATCCGCACCGACGAGCCGCAGGAGGAAGGCAGCATCATCTACCTCCAGTTCTCGCTCAAAGACGGCAGCCGGCTGATCGAGGGAATGGGCAAGGTGGTGCGCTGCAACCCCCGCGGAGTGGCGGGGCGGGTGGCCGGAATGGGGATCGAGTTCCTCAACTTCGACGACGAGTCGATGGCGCTGATCCAGGAGATCTGCTCCAGCCGCGAGACGCCGACCCGGCCGAAGAACTGAGGAGGCCCGTGGGCCTGCGCGCACGGCTGCTGCTCGCCTTCCTCGCTCCCACCTGGGTGTTGCTCGCAGTTGCCGGCTTCTTCGGCTACCAGTTCAGCCGCAACCTCCTCGAGGCCGAGCTGGGCGCGTCGCTGTCGGCGATCGCCGCCACGGTCTCTTCCCAGATCTCGGCCGAGCGGCTGCTCTCGATCGCCGAAGGGGACGACAAGGGCGAAGGCTCTCGCACCTGGCGATCGCTCTCCCGCGAGCTGACCGAGGCGAAGGGCGCGGCCGGAGCGCAACGGGTGTTCGCCTTCGATCGCGAAGGGCGGGTGCGACTCGACATCGGCGGCGGCCTGCCGGCGATGGCGTCGGTGCCCGAGCTGCTGCGCGACGGTACCGAGCTCGACGAGGTGTGGAGCGGAAAGCGCAGCGCGTCCCAGGTGCTGTTCGAGGGAAACGACGGGCGGCTCTACAAGACCGGCTACGCGCCGCTGTGGCGCGACGGGAAGGTGGCCGGCGCGATCGGGGTCGAGGGCAGCGCCGAGTTCTTCGGCCCGCTGCGCACCCTGGCGCGCAGCTTCTTCGGCCTGATGGGGGTGACCCTGCTGGTGCTGGCGGCGGCGGCGCTGGTGACCGCGCGCGCGCTGTCGGTGCCGCTCGAGCGGCTGGTGGCGGCGGCGACCCGAATCGGCACTGGAGACCTGACCACCAAAGTCGCGCCCGAGCGGACGGTGGAGATCGGGACGCTGGCCGGCCAGCTCGAGTCGATGCGCGAGGCGCTCGACAGCCGGGATCGCCAGCTGAAGATGATGCTCGGCGGCGTCGCGCACGAGGTGAAGAACCCGCTCGGAGGGATCGAGCTGTTCGCCGGGCTGCTCCACGAAGAGCTCAGCTCGGTGAACCCCAGCTCGGCCGACGCGCTCGAGCACACCGCGCGAATCCGGCGCGAGCTCGACTACCTGAAGCGGATCGTGGACGACTTCCTTGCCTTCGCGCGCGAGCAGAAGATGGCGAAGAGTCCGTTCGCGGTCTCGGGCTGGCTGCAGACCGCGGTCGACGTGCTCACCGGAGACGCGCGGCAGAAGAACGTGACCCTGGTGCTGCAAACCGACGACGCGACGGTGGAGGGCGACTTCAACCTGCTCACCTCGGCGCTGGTGAACCTGGTGAAGAACGCGGTCCAGGCCTCGCCGGAAGGCAAGACGGTGAAGCTCCACGGGCGGGTCGAGCACGGGCGCTACCTGGTCGAGGTGAGCGACGAGGGCCTGGGGATCGCCGGCGAGCTGCAAGCGCGGATCTTCGAGCCGTTCTTCACCACCCGGGAGAAGGGCACCGGGCTGGGGCTGCCGCTGGCGCGCAAGCTGGTCGAGGCCCACCACGGGACGCTGACCCTCGAGTCGGTGCCGGGGAAGACGACCTTCCGCCTCGCCCTGCCGATGGATCCGCGCGCGCAGCCGCCCTGACAGCGGCGCCCGGGTGCGCGGTGGCTCGCGCAGAACCAGACGAGATTGGCGAATGACTCTGATGGCTTGAGCTGGCGCGGAGGATGCGAAGAGACTCCGTCGATCTTGGGGGTCCACCGAGGTCGAGGGAGACTGGCTGCCTATGACAAACGCGTTCCGCCTCCTGGCGGGGGTGCTGCTGCTGGCGGGCTGCAAGGTGCCGCAGCTCGAGCTGCCGAAGATCACCGTTCCTGCCCTCCCGATGATCGACCCGCTCAAGCTGCCGCTGCCGAAGACGGTCGACGGCAAGTACCTGCTGATGGAGCTGTCGCAGGCGCGGCTCGAGGTGGATCCCACCGTGCGCGATCCGCTGACCGCGGTCGGGGAGTGCGTCGACCAGGTCACCTACTGCTACACCCCCAACGTCCGCTCGCTCGACGAGTGCGTGCGCAGCGTCCGCACCTGCGCGACCCAGGCTCCCTGGGCGGAGCCGCTCGGCTGTTGTCCGAAGGCCTGCCAGGACGGCTACGCCGCACTCCGGGCGGCGGGAACCGAGCCCGACCTTGCGGTCAGCACCGCCTTCTTCGGGAAGCCGTACTGCTTTCCCGGGGTCGCCGCCGCGCTGGAGGGAACATGAGAGCCCCAACGCTGCTCTTGCTGCTGGCTTCCCCGGCGTTCGCCTACGAGTCGATCTGCTTTCAGTACCCGGACAACTCGAAAGAGACGACCGCGCTCGACCCCGCCACCCGGGTGGCGTGCACCCCCGCCGCCGGCCCGAACACCGCCCGCCAGCGCTGGGTCGGCCCGCTCGATGAGCACCGGCTGTTGTTCGAGCGCGCGCGAGAAGCGGCCGGGCTGCCAGCCTCGGTGTCCGCCACCTTCAGCCTCGAGGCGTTCACCTCCGACGCCACGGTCGCGATCGGCGCCGCCCAGAGTGGCACCCTGATCCCCGCGCCGTTCGCCCAGGCCAGGCGGAAGCAGACCCGGCACCTCGCGGTGAGCGAGCTGTCGCAGCTGCCCGACTTCTCCTACTCGCTGTGGGACTGGGCGACCGGTCACGAGACCTGTCCGCTCGCGGGCGGCGGAGATGCGACCGCCTGCCACGACTTCACGACCCACATGGGGCCGGTCAACTCCAACCACTTCCTTCCCCAGGCGCAGGGCTTCTACCACCACTACCACCAGCTCGCGCTCGGCCGCGCCGATGCGTGTCTGGCGATGCAGCAGAAGCTCGGGGCGCAGGCCCCACGCTTCACCGCGTTCCTCCAACAGTGCGAGCAGGAAGCGATCGCGCTCGAGGTGGTCGGCCAGCACTACCTGCAGGACGCGTGGAGCACCGGGCACATGTGGGCGCGCTGGGGCTCTCCGGAGCTGAGCGATTTCCCCGGCCAGGGCGACGAGCCGCGCGACCGGGCAGTGCTGGTGGCGCTGGTGGCGGGGATGATCCACGGCTCGCGCGGAGTGCTGCAGCGGCTGCCGGGGTGGACGAGCTACGACGTCAACGACGCGCTGTGCTCTCCGCAGGACTCGGTGCGCTACGTCCACGAAGGCGTGCTCCACCACGGGCTGGGCGACGACTACCTGACCCAGCTGCCGAGCGCGCTGGGCGACAGCGGGATGTTCGGGCACCAGGTGACCCAGCTGATGTCGTGCGCGGTGTCGGGGCTGAGCGAGGTGTATCTGCGCGCCGGACAGCAGCACGGGCCGGCACTCCCCCTCGCCACCGGCCTGCGCTCGGTGGTGTCGAGCAGCGAGGCCTGCTTCGGACAGCGCGCGACCAACCTGGCGCTCTCGGAGGCGGCGGCGCTGCAGCTGAAGGTCGGCGGGAAGCAGGTGACGCTGCCGCTCGACTCGCGCTTCGTCAGCTGGCTGGTGCCGAAGGTGGCGCGCCAGAGCGGCGAGGTGACGGTGCCCCCGAAGCTGCGCAACGAGTTCCGCTTCTCGATGATGGAGG